>DATMHK010000246.1:0-12008 GCA_035554995.1 Gemmatimonadaceae bacterium | reverse complement strand
ATGCGGACGGCGCTCGGCGCCAGCCGCGGGCGGCTGGTGCGCCAGATGCTCACCGAGAGTCTGGTGCTGGCGATCATCGGAGGCGCCGTTGGGGTTCTCGTCGCCATGCTCGCCGTGCCGTTGTTGTCGCACATGATCCCGACGTCACTCCCCCTCGGCCAATCACCGCGCCTCGATAGTCGTGCGCTCCTCGTCGCCGGTGCGTTCACGGCGTTGACCGGATTGGGGTTTGGTCTCATCCCCGCGTTGGTAACGGGCGGTCGCACCGGCTTCCGCGCGCTCCGTGAAGGAACACGCGGCGGCGGTGGACGTCGGCAGCGTCTCCGCACGACGCTCGTCGCCACCGAGGTCGCGGTCTCCGTTCTGCTGCTTGTGTCCTCCGCGTTTCTGACCCGCGCCGTGTGGCGCGTGCAGGCCGTCGATTCCGGATTCTCCTCGGACGGGGTGCTTACTCTGCGCACGACGCTCACGACGTCGCGCTCGATGGATTCGCTGCGGCGCACGGAGTTTTACGACCGCGTTCTCGCTGGCGTCCGCGCCCTTCCTGGCGTGACCGCCGCGGCCTACACGAGCGGACTTCCGATGGTGCTCACGGGCGGTATCACCGGCGTCGAGCTGCCGGGCCAGCCTGCGCGAAATCGACGGTCGAGTGGTGTCAGCCTTCGTCTCGTGACCCCGCAATTCTTCGACGTCCTTGGTATCCCGGTCCTGAAGGGTCGACTCATCGAAGAGCCTGACCGGCTCGGACGCCCACTCGTCGCTGTCGTGAGCGAATCGTTCGTCACGCGTGAGCTCCCGAACGAGCAGCCGATCGGAAAGACGTTTCGCACGCGCGGCCTCGATTACACCATCGTTGGCGTGGTAAGAGACATCAAGGTGCGTGGGCTCGAGCGAACCAATGAGCCGCAACTCTATCTCTCCGCCGCGCAGGCACCCGGAGCGGTCGGCAGCCTGTACATCCCGAAGGACTTGATCATTCGCGCTGGTGCGCGAAGCGCCGCGCTGATCCCTGAGGTGCGCGACGTTATTCGACGCGTGGATGCACAGCAGCCCGTCTTCAATATCCGACTGCTCAGCGACGTCCTCGAAGGCCAGACGGCCGACCGTCGCGCACAGCTCAGAATTCTGATCGCACTGGCGAGCCTGGCGCTCCTGCTCACGGCGATTGGTATTTACGGTCTCCTCGCGTTCATGGTCACGCAACGCTCGCGCGAGATCGGCGTACGTCTCGCCCTTGGCGCGGAACCGGGTCGCGTCGCGCGAATGATCGTTGGCGACGCCGCGCGCCTGGCACTCATCGGCGGAATCCCCGGCGTGATCGCCGCATATGCAGCTGCGCGCGCAATGAACGCCCTGCTCTTTGGAATCGCGCCGACTGATCCTGCCACACTGGCGAGCGGTTTCGTCGTGGTCCTGCTCGCGACCATCGCTGGTTCGCTTGGCCCAGCGCTCAGCGCGGTGCGGGTCAGCCCGCTCGCGGCGATGAGGACGGACTAGACCAGTCCTCCCAACCTTTCCAGCCCAACCGGTGTCTAGGCTCCAGTAAGCGGCATACTGGAACACCACTCGGGGGGGCTGAACGATGGATCGCTCCGGCGACCTGCTGCCCGGAACGTTCGAGATGCTCGTCCTCAAGGCCGTCAGCCTTGGCGACATGCACGGCTGGGGGATCGCCGAGCGCATCGAACGATTGTCCGGCGGCGTGTGCGGGGTTCAACAGGGAACTGTCTATCCCGTGCTGCAGCGACTCCTCCGCCGCGGATGGGTCGTCGCCGATTGGCGCGTGAGCGACAACCAGCGCCGCGCGCGGTACTATCGGCTCACCGCGGCCGGCCGCCGACAACTCGCCGACGAGATCAGTTGGTGGCGCCGGACGATCGGTGGTGTGGATCGCGTGCTGGGCGCTGAGCCTCGGGAGGCGTGATGTCCTGGTTCCACGCCGCCAAACAACGGCTCGCCGACCTCTTCGTCCGCGAACGCGCCGACCGCGAGCTGGCCGAGGAGATCGCCCATCACCTCGAGCTCGAGACGGCGCGCCACGTACGCGACGGCCTCGATCCCGCCGCCGCGCGCGCCATGGCGCACGTGCGGTTCGGCAATCAAACAATGATCACCGACGCCGCGCGCGCTGAGCGCGGCCATCATCTCGCGGAGGGAATTGTGCATGATCTCTCATGGGCCGTCCGCTCGCTGCGCAAGAGTCCCGGCTTCACCGCGCTGTCCCTGCTCACCCTCGTCCTCGGCATTGGGGCGTGTACCGTTGCGTTCAGCGTGTTCAATACGGTGCTTCTGCGTCCGCTGCCCTATCGCGACGCCGACCGCCTCGTCTTCATTCGCGAGAAGACCGTGAAGGGCGAGCTCCGTCCGCCGTCGTTCCCGAATCTTGTAAGTTGGCGCGAGCAGACGAAGTCATTCGCCGGCGTCGCCGCGGCACAGTTCCCTTACTCTCGCACCGTTTCAGCGTCCGCCGGCGCCGAGCCGGCGCGACTGCCGTCGCTCGAGGTGACGCGACATTTTTTCTCCACCCTGGGCGTCACGCCCGTTGTCGGACGCGAGTTCTCGGACGCCGAGCACGCGGCCGGGTCCGGGCGCGTCGCGATGGTCTCGTACGAGTTCTGGCGCGACCGCATGAACGCGCGGCAGCCGCTCGGCCTCATCCACCTCGGCGACGTTCCCACGCCGGTCGTCGGCGTGCTGCCGCCGGGATTCAAGTTCCTGCAACCGGCCGACATCTACCTGCCGCACGAAGGCCAGGCGGGCACGGTTCGCAGCTCGCACAACTACATGGTTGTCGCCCGCCTGCGGCCCGGCGCGACGCTCGCCGGCGCGCGCGCCGAGATGTCCGCCCTCTCGCGGTCGCTCAAGGCGGTGTACGGTACGGAGACGGAGGCCGTCGACGCCGATGTCCGGCCACTGCTCGACCACATGGTCGCGAGCTACCGCGTGCTTCTCTCCGTCATTTTCGCGGCCGCGTCGTTGGTGCTGCTCATCGCCTGCACGAATCTCGTGAGCGCACAGCTCGCCCGCGGCTGGCACCGCGAGCGCGAGGTGGTCGTTCGCGCGGCTCTCGGCGCATCTCGCGGCCGGATCGCGCGACAGCTGGTCATCGAAAGCACGCTCCTTGTGGCACTCGGGACGGCGCTGGCGCTGCTCGTTGCCTTCGGCGCGATCTCGGCGATCCGCGTCATTGGCGGAACGCTCGTTCCGAGATTGAGCGAGCTCTCGTTGGACGCGCGCGTCGTTTTCTTCTCGGTTGGCATCGCGTTGCTGACGGCACTGGTGGTCGGCGTCTATCCCGCTTTGCGACTCGCCCGGCGCGACGCAGGTCTCGTCCTACGAAGCGGACGAAGTGGCGCGTCCGTGCGATCGTCCGTGTGGCGCGGGCTGGTCGGATTCGAAGTGGCGCTCGCCGTCATGCTCGTCATCGGGTCGGCGCTCCTCATCCGAACCTTGCGCAACATCGTGTCGGCAGACACCGGCTTCGACTCTCGTGGCGTCGTCACCGCGGCGATCACCCCGCAGGAGTCGGACGCGGCGAAATTCGACGACGTCGTGAATGCACTCCGCGCGATTCCCGGCGTCGAGGGCGTGGCATTCACGAGCAACCTTCCGTTGCAGTGGGGCAACTGGTCCGGCCCCGTGCGGCGGCCGAGTGACCCGAAGGATCGCGATTGGCCGGCGATGGCCGGGTTTCGCGTCGTGAGCCCCGAGTACTTCACCGTGTTGCGTCAGCCGCTCCTTCGGGGGCGCGCGTTCACCGTCGCGGATCGCGTCGGCGCACCGGGTGTGGCGATCATCACGCCCGGCATCGCCGAGAAGCTCTGGCCCGGGCAAGATCCCGTCGGTAAGACCATCGCCACGAACTACCTCTTCAACGACTGGTTGACCGTCGTCGGCGTGGTCGCCGAGGCGTCCAACTGGTCGATGCCCCACGGGACGCAAAACGAGATTTATGTGCCGCTCGCGCAGCGCGAGAAAAGCGTCGGCCAGCAACTCATCGCGCTGCTGAGGACGGAAGGTTCTCCGGAACCGGTGATGGTCGCGGCTCGCCGGCGATTGCACGAGATCCTCCCGCATTCACCGGCGCAAATCGGAACGATCGACGAGCGCATTGCCAAGAGCGCGGCCGACCGCCGGTTCGCCATGATCGCCCTCACCGCGTTCGGCGTCATCGCGATCGTGCTGGCCGCGGTCGGCATCTACGGGGTGATGTGGTATATCGTCAGCACGCGTACGCACGAGATCGGGATCCGCATGGCGCTCGGCGCCACCGCCGCGCGTGTCCGACGCGACGTGTTGTCGAGCGCGACGACGATGGCCGCGACCGGCGTCGTCGTCGGCATGGCCGCTGGGGCGTATTCGACGAAGTATCTCCAGTCGTCGCTCTACGGCGTCTCCAGGCTGGACGCTCGCGTCTATGTCCTCGGCACGGCGCTGACGCTCGGCGTCGCCGTTCTCGCCGCGTACTTGCCGGCTTGGCGATCGAGTCGCGTTGACCCCATGGAGGCGATCCGCGACACTTGAGGATGCCGAACGGACCGCGTTTTCCCGGTCGTGATGTGCTGTCGCATCCACGACTCAAACAGCTCGCCAGGCTCGACACTGGACAAAAAATCCAGGATTTCATAGACACGCTGCCGATCAACTTCGAGAAGCGTGGCGAGACCTGTTCCTCGCCCCTGGCGTCGCTCGAGCGGGGTACGGTGCATTGCCTCGAGGGCGCGTTCGTCGCCTGCCTCGCGCTCTGGATGAACGGCCATCCGCCGTTGGTCATGGATCTCAAGACGACCGATGACGACGTCGATCATGTCGTCACGTTGTTCAAGTTCCGCCGGCACTGGGGTGCGATCTCGAAGACCAATCACGGCGTGCTGCGCTTTCGCGAGCCGATCTTTCGCGACCTGCGCGAGCTCGCCGCGTCGTACTTTCACGAGTACTCTCTCCCCGACGGACGCAAGACGCTCCGCTCCTACTCGGCGCCATTCGACCTTCGACGATACCGTGGCGACTGGATCATGACGCCCGAGCCGTTGTGGACGCTCGAGCGACAGATCGATCAGTCGCGGCACTTCAAGCTCGTCAACCGAAGTCATATCGCGCGGCTCAGGCGGGCGAGCAAGATCGAGATTCGCGCCGGGCGGCTTGTCGAATGGCGCGGATGACGAAGGCGGCTCCCGTGTTCGTCGCGCCCGCCGGCATCGGCCGCGGTGTCTTTGCCGCTCGCACATTTCGGCGCGGCGACACCGTGCTCACGATTGAAGGACGCGTCGTCAACTACGAACGCCTGTGGGAACGCGAGGGCTCACGATACGCGGCCAACTGCATTCGCTTTGGCCCGGAGACCTACCTCGATCCCGGCGATGGACCCGCGGCGTTTCTCAATCACTCGTGCGCGCCGAACGCCGCGATCGGCAAGACGGCGAATCGGCTCCAGCTCATCGCCGCGCGACGAATCGCGGCGGGTGAGGAGCTCGTCTTCGATTACTCGACCACGATCGGCGACGACGACGTGTGGCGCATGCGCTGCCGCTGCGGTCAGCCGTCATGCCGCCGCTTGATCCGCAATTTCGGATCGCTACCGCCCGCGTTGCGCCAGCACTACCTGGCAAACGGCTTCGTCCCGCCTTTCATCGTTCGCACCCTCGCCGACCCTTCCTTCGTCATGTCCCGTCACGCGGGACTGTCGTCGAGCCTTATCAGGCCGCGGTGAACCGCTGGCCCTCCTTAGCCTGCGCTTCGTAGGCGAGGATGAAGGTGACGTTCTTTCGCTCGAGCGGCGTCAGCGAGCCGAGGGAGAACTTCGGGTCGGCGTGATACCAGGCCTGACTCGCGAAGTACGACTGAAGGTGCGGGTCTTTGAACGTGCGGCCATGGCGCGCGAAGATCTCGTTCCGTAGCCGGCGCGCAATCTCCGGAAACAAGCCTTCGACGTCGTAATTGGACAGCTCGCGAGTTGAAAGCTCCTCGTGTCGCCGAGCCTCCACTGCCTGGATGACCTTGATGTTCTCCTTCTCGGTCTCCGACAGCTCGGCGATCGTGAAGCTCGCACGTGGTGTGTACCACGGTTCGTTCTTGAAGTAGTCGCGGAGCCACGGCGTCTCGAAGCGCCGGCCGTGCCGGGCATAGAGCTCGTTTCGGATGACTCGTAGCTCGTACAGCGAGACGCCGCGGAGCAGCGTGTCGGTGAGCGCGGTCGTCTGGAACAGATACATGACGCCCGGCGCGACGGCGAGCTTGAGATCCCGCATCCGCGCGAGCGCGATCGTGTCGGCGTTCGCTCGCTCGATCGCCGAGAGCTCCTTGTTCGAGTAGTCTCGGCGACGATGGTACCAGTACCGCTCGTCGAAGAACTTTTGCAGCACCCATGTCGCGCGCCCTTCCGCGTCCTCCTCGTCCGGCTCCTCGTCCATGAAGGTCTGACCGTGCAAGGCGCCGATCTCGGCGCCGAGCACCTCCCAGTCGCCCGCCGTGTGATGCCCGAGCATGGCGGTCGTGATCACACGGTTCTGGTAGTACCGCATGTCGCCGGTCTCGATCTGGGTGTGCTTTCGCGCCTCGGCCGCGCGAATGACGTCGACGTTCGCCTTCTCGCGCGCGTTGAGGCGCTGATTCGTGAAGGTGGTGTCCGGGCGGTACCAGGGTCGTGTCTTCAGATATCGCAAGACGTCGGGATCGTCGCTGAACGGCCGGCCGTGCTTGCCGAAGACGATGCCGCGAAGCTGACGAAGCGCGAGGAGCGACAAGTGGTCGATCGCCGCGGAGTCCACCTGTCCGTGCGCGAAGTCGAACTTCTCCCACGACGTCGGCGACTGCGCGCCGGCGCTCGCCGCGAGGAACAGTGCGGTACTGAGCCAAACACTTCGCCAACGCCGGCCGTCAGCCATCGAGAGCCCCGTGAGCAGGTCGCCGCAATGATGCACAAAGCGCCGACCTGCCTCAAGGACCCGAGGCCACCGTCACTCGCGCGTTACTTTCAGCCGGCGACTCCACTCGATCGCGCGGGTCTCGTAAGGATCGAGTCGCAGCGCCGTCGCCAGCGCTTGGTCTGCTCCCCGGAGATCGCCCGAGGTGGCGAGGGCTCGGCCCAGCGTGACGAACGCGCGCGACCAGGTCGGGTAGATCTCGGCCAGTAGTTGGGCGACCGCCAGTGCCCCTTTGCGTTGTCCGGCCTCCAGCGCGCTCACAGCAAGCTGGTTCTCCTGCCACCAATCGTCGTCCACCTGCTTGAAACGCTCGTTCGACGGCGGCGGCGGCTTGTACAGCGCCTTCGCTCGAGCGAACGCCGTGTTTGCGTCGCGGTCGTTGCCCGACAGCGCGAGGACGTAGCCCCGCAGGACGTGGCTGCGCCAGTTGTCGAACAACGACGTCATCGCGTCGGAAAGCGCCAGTGCATCGGCGGTGCGTCCATCGTAGACGAGGGCGCGCGCCGTGAGCTCTTGCCCCGTGTAGTACGCGGACCATGCCGGACCCGGCGTCCCCGCCATCGTCCGCCCCCGTTGCGCTGAATCGCGCGCTTGTCGGAGCCGGTCCACGTACGCCTGCACGCCGACCTCCTTGAGACGCGACACGTTCACGCCAACGCCCGGCGAACGCTGGCTCACGAGGTCCGGCAGCCACCCTTCGACCTCGATCGAGATCGAGACGCTGTCGCCCATCGTGGCGGCGCGCGCCGCCGTGAACCACGAGTTGTACTGCGATCCGCCTGTGATGCCGAAGTCTTTGCGCGCGATACGGCTTTCCGAAGCGGCGTCGAGGAGAAGGTTGTTCGACTCCGGGCCTCGCTGCGGACTGCCCGCCGCGAGTTGGATCGGCAACGAGACATTCTTCGTCACGCCGTGCATGGTCAGCCGCCCGTCGGCGATCCAGCCCTTCGACGCGGGCCGCAGTCGATCGCTCTGGAAGATGATCTTCGGGTAGCGCTCGACGTCGAAGAAGTCGCTCGTGCGCAAATGCTCGTCGCGATGCGGCCATCCCGTGTCGATGCTCTTGGCGTCGATGACGGCGGTGACCGACGAGCTCGCCGGATTCGCGCGATCGTAGAGGATCGTGCCGGTCCACTCGGTGAACCGGCCCTTCACCCGCGTGAAGGCGAATGGAATCGAGAACTCGATGATCGAGTGGCCGACGTCGACGGCGTACTCCTCGACCGCCGGCTGTTGTTGCTGCGCCGAAGCGGCGACAGGTGTCGCCACGAGCGCGATGAGCATCGTCGAAAGAGCGCTGGACCACCGCGACATGTCGCACCTCGTGGCTGGGCGGATACTCTCAAATGCCCGGCGAGGCGCGAACGTTACATGCCGCTTTGGCTCACCAACGTCACGACGCGCTCGCCCCCCCCGCCGGGCGGCGGGTTCCGCTCGACGAGTCGTACGGCGATGCCGTCGGACTTGCGAACCCAGTAGTCGATCACGCCTCCGGAGTGGCTGATCGTCATTCGCCAGCAGTCGAACGTCCCGGCAGGGACGCGCACGCGCTCCTCGCCCGTCACGCGAAGTTGCACCGGACGCAGCACGTCTTTCGGGATCACCGCCCAGCCGAGCAGGGTGACACTGCCCTGCCACCGCGCGCTGAGTGGAACTGTCGCGAGGTAGACGGGCGCGAACGCATCGGAGAGATATGGCGCGTACGCGGATGGAAGCCGCCGCGCGATCGGCCGCATGCCCTTGATGTCGTCGAGCGTCATGCGACCGGTGACGCTGTCGCCGGTGATCCGCTGTTCGATGTTGATGCCCTTCCAGTGTGTATACGGACGCACGTGCACCGCGCGCGTGATGAGCCCAAGGTCCTTCTGTCTCACGAGCAGCGTCTCCGCACTCGTCACCGGCGGGCCACTCGATCGCTCCTGGTCGATCCGTGTCACACGCCATGCGGCGACACCCGTCGAACTGTCCGCGGTCAACGACAACACGCTCTCGACGGTCTTCGTCACGTGCTCCAACGAATCGCTGAAGACGCGGCGATAGCGCAGCGTTCCGGCGTGCAAGCGCTCGGGACGAACGGGAAACGCAGCCGGAAGACTCGGCGCACTACCCGGTTGTTCCGCGTACACAACACTGCCGAAGAACGAGTCGAGCACGACCGGCTGCGCATTGCCGACATCGTCGCGACTCGCGCGACGCGACGGAAGCACAACCAGCCCGACGATCACCGCGACGGCCGCGACGAGATATCGCACGGGAAACCCACCGGCGTTTCGCTCCACGGGCAGAATGATCCGTGCGCCCGCGGCGCGATCACTCAGTATGCGCTCACGCAACGCCGCCGACGGCGATGGCGTCGTCATTCGCGCCAGCTCCGGCCGAATGGCCTCGCCGAATGCGCGATCTCTCTTGCCGGACCAGATCATTCTTCCTCCAGCTGGCGGCGCAGCGCGCGCAGCGCGCGGTGCAGCCTGACTTTCGAAGCCGCCACCGAGATGCCGATCATGTCCCCGATCTCGGCGTGCGAGTATCCCTCGACTTCCTTGAGCACCAGGACGGCGCGGAGGCTTGGCGGTAATGCCGCCACGGCCGACTCGAGGTCGATCGCCGCGGCGGTGTCGCGCTGCGGAGCGCCGAGCGACGCGTCCAACGACTGCGCCGCACGCACCTCATCGCGACGCAGGCGGCTGAGCGCCACACGCACGGTGACCCGCTTGAGCCAACCGGCCAACGCGCCGCGTTCCTCGTAGCGACGGAACGCTTCCGGCAGGCCGACGAACACGTCGTGGACGACGTCCTCGGCGTCGTCCTTTGACATCAACAGCCGGTAGGCGACGGCCAACAGGATCCCGGCATAGCGGTCGTACAATCCGCCGAGCGCCGCGAGATCGCCGCCCGCCACCAACGTGACGAGCTCGGCGTCGCTTCGCGGCGTAGAAGGCAGTCTGTCGTTCCTGGCGGTGGCCGTCACAAATATCAAACGCGATCGATATGTCGAAGGTTACACACGCCCGAGCCCCTACTTATCTTGCCGCGTGCGCTTCAATTTTTCAAAACTCCGAACGGCCGCGCTCGTGGCCGCGGCGTTTATTGCCGCTTGCGCCAGCGCGCCTCACAATCCCGTGCTGGATAGCTATCCGGCGGGCATCGTCGGCCACACGAGTGTTCTCTACTACGACGTCCACGGCCGCACCCTCGACGAGTTGCGCGCCGACATGCGTCGGCTCGGACCCAAGGTGGCCGACAGCAGCTTTGTTGGTGAGACCCGATCGCCAATGCGCTGGAGCTGGCGCACTGAATCGGCCAACGGGACCTGCTCGATTCGCGACGTCAGCGTATCCGTCAACGCGCAGATCACGCTGCCCCGTTGGACGCCGCCCGCTGATACCGAGCCTGGACTGGCGAGCGAATGGACTCGCTTCATCGCCGCGCTCGAGACTCACGAGGCGGGACACAAGGACATCTCCGCCAAGGCGGGCAGCGAGATCGTAACGCGTCTGCGCGGATTGTCGGGCCTCTGCTCACAGCTCAATACTCGGGCGGGCGACCTTGCGCGGATGATCGTCGAGAAGGCGAACGACGACCAGAAGACCTATGACGCGATGACACGCCACGGTCTGACCCAGGGTACCGCGTTTGGCGCCCGCGCGCGCATTGCGATCAACGCGAACGCCCCGCTCGTGCTGCTGCCGGCGCCACGCGCGGGAACTGTCCGCGGACCTCTCACGGTCTCGGTTGCCCGCGCCTGGAGTGCGATGCACGACGTCTACGAGGCCGCCGGTCTTCGTGTCAATGCGTCAGACAACTCCGCTCACGCGCTCGGCGACTCACTCACCGTGCATGGAATGCTCACCCGATTCCCGGTGAGTGACCTGGTCGATTGCGGTACGCCGCCGGCGGGACGGAACGCGGATTCCGTCGACGTCAAACTGTTCGTGACGTCGCGTCTCGACGCGGCTCCGTCACCAGCAACGGGCAGCTGGATGATGAACACGGTCCAGGCGGTCGCCCACCCCGCGGGCGCACCGCCGATCGCCTGTCGTTCGCTCGGCACGCTCGAGCGCTATCTCTTCGACGCGCTGCGAGGCCGCCTCGCCCGCGCAGATCCCTGACTCACTCGGCCGCGATGCACGCATAGCACACGCCGGGCGCCATACCCCTTGCGTCACCAAGGGAAGGAATTGTACTTTCCCCTTGTGTCACCAGGGGACTCCCGCCGAGTCGCCGAGTCGCCGAGTCGCCGAGTCGCCGAGCAGCCGAGCAGCCGAGCAGCCAAGCAGCCAATCATGGCCGACGCCGAAATCGATCTTCTCCGCAGCAGCCTCGATCTGCTGATCCTCAAAGCGCTCAGTTGGGCGCCGATGCACGGCTACGCGATCAGCGAGTGGATCGACGACGCGACGCGGTCCGTGCTGCTCGTCGAGGAGGGCACCCTCTACCCTGCCCTCCACCGCCTCGAGCGCCGCGGCTGGATCGCCGCCGAGTGGGGCGTCTCCGAGAACAACCGCAAGGCCAAGTTCTATTCGATGACCCCCGCCGGCCGCGCGCGACTCCGCGCGGAATCGCGAGTTTGGCAGCGCAACGCCGACGCCATCGCGGGGGTACTGCGCCGAACATCGTCGGATGCGTCGTGAGCTCCGGTAGACGCTGGCGACCCCTCTTCCGTCTGCCGCGCGGCCGCCGCGCCGTCGCGCGCGACATCGAGCACCAGCTCGACGACGAGCTCGCCTTCCATATACGAATGCGCGAGGAGCGTCTCACGCAGCTTGGCATGTCGCCCGACGCCGCTCGCGCCGACGCCGTCGCGCGCTTCGGCGACCACGAGCGCATCCGCGCCGAGTGCCTCACGATCGATCAGCAATACGCACGGGAGATGACGATGATGGATTGGCTCGAGTCGGTCGCCGCGGACATCCGCTTCGCGCTTCGCACCCTCCGCCGCGCACCGGCGTTCACTGTCATCTCGGCGATCACGCTCGCCCTCGGCGTCGGTGCAACGACGGCGATCTTCACCCTCGTGAACGGCATCCTGCTTCGTCCGCTGCCGTATCCGCACGCCGAACAACTCGTTCGCGTCAGTCAGTCCTT
>DATMHK010000245.1:0-33254 GCA_035554995.1 Gemmatimonadaceae bacterium | reverse complement strand
CCCCACCGGAACCGATCCGATCGACGTGATTCGGCAATCGTACGAGCGGAATGAGACGGACGAATTCATCATCCCGACGGTGATCGTGAACGACGGGAAGCCGGTCGCGCCAATGCGCGACGGTGACTCGATCATCTGTTTCAATTTCCGCGCGGACCGCATGCGCCAGATCGTCCGCGCGCTGACGGATCCGGCGTTCGACGGCTTCGACGTCTCGTCGCGACCGAAGCTGCATGTCGCGACGATGACGGCCTACGACCGGACGTTCGACCTTCCGGTTGCCTTTCCCCCGCAATCGATGGCGAACATCGTCGGCGAAGTGGTGTCCAAAGCGGGCATGCACATGTTCCGCACGGCCGAGACCGAGAAGTACGCCCACGTGACGTACTTCTTCAACGGAGGGGTCGAAACGCCCTTTCCGGGCGAGGACCGTCTTCTGGTCCCGAGCCAGAAGGTCGCGACCTATGACCTCATGCCCGAGATGAGCGCGCCGGGTGTCACCGATGTTTTGTGCGACGCCATCGAGAAGCGCGAGCATGAGTTTATTCTCTGCAACTACGCCAACGGTGACATGGTCGGACACACGGGCTCCATACCGGCGACGATCAAAGCGGTCGAGACGGTGGACGCGTGTCTTGCCCGGGTGATGAAGTCGGGAGAGCGTTCAGGTGCGCGTCTCCTCATCACGGCGGATCATGGAAACTGTGAGATGATGATCGATCCGGAGACGGGCGGACCGCACACCGCGCACACGACGAATCCGGTACCGTTCATCGTCGTCGATCCCGACGGTTCGAAGCCGTTGCGCGGTGGCGGCGCGCTCTGTGATGTTGGGCCGACGTTGCTGACGCTGCTCGGCCTGGAAAAACCAAACGAAATGACCGGCGTGGATCTGCGCCAGATAGGAGCTTGAACGTGACGCGACACCGCGCACTGTTGATCGCTGGACTCGTCGTTGCCGGCACCTCGATCGGCGCACGGGCGAGCGCGCAGGTGGGTTATCCGCCGGCGCGCAGTCCGTATCTCGACCTCGAGCACGCGCAGGAGCTGACGCTCATCGGCGGCCAGTACCACGCGCACCGGGATCCGGCAGACGTGGGGCCGCAAAGCGGATTCATCACCGGCCTGCACTACGAGTGGCGCGCCGGTGGCCCCGCTCATCTCACCGGAGAGATCGCGAGGATTTCCTCAGACCGGAACTTGATCGACCCGGCGAAACCGGAGCCCGCCCGGAATCTCGGAACCGGCAGCCGTCCGCTCTATTCGGCCACTGCCGGCCTCGGGTTGAGTCTCACCGGCTCGAAGAGCTGGCACCACATCGTTCCGGAGATCGCGGGCGGCCTTGGGTTCGTCTCTGATTTGCGATCGAAGGCGGATTCTGGCGGGTTCAAGTTCGGCACCCGCTTTGCATTCACGTGGGGCGGCGGCGTCCGATACGTGCCTGGCGGTCGTTGGTCCATTCGGGCCGACCTCACGAACCGCATGTACCAGCTCGGATACCCGCAGACGTATTACCTCGAGCCGACGGGAGGCACTCCCGTCGTTTCGGCAACGCAAGCGAAGTCGTTCTGGTTGAACAATCCGGCGTTCACCCTCGGGATCTCGCGGTTGTTCTAGCGACTGGAATCGACGCGAGGGTTTGCCGAACACAACGAAGGCGGACCCCATGGCGCGCGATTTCGAAGACCTGAACGGCATCGACGACCTGAACGACGACGAGCTTCGCGGCGTGGTTCGCGATCATCTCGCCGGGCACAATGGGCTCGACATCGACGACTTCACCGTCGAGGTGCAGAACGGTCTCGTCATTCTCAATGGCCGCGTCGGGACCGACGGCGAGCGCCTCGTCGCCGAGCATGTCGTGACGGACCTCGTCGGCGCGCAGCGGTGCCAGAACAACGTGTTCGTCGATCCGACGCGTCGCGCGACGAACCCGGAAGCGGTGGACGAGCATCTGGCCAACGAGGATCGCATGGACGGGCTGTTGCTGGGCGACAAGCCTGTGCCGATGGAGCCGGAGACGGAGACCCCGCACGGGGATCTCGACGGTGAGCTGTACGGCACGAGGGACGTCGGCCGAGCCATCCAGGACGGCACCCCGTGGATCCCGCCGGAGAGTCCGACCCAGGAAGGCCTCACCGGCCGAAACGAATTCGGCGAAGATCACTGAGCGCGCTGGCGCGCGCGCGCCATTCCACGGCAGTTTTGAGTGGCAATGGCGCTCTATCTCACTCGCCGCGTGACCTTTGCCGCGGCGCATCGCTACAGGCGACCTGACTGGTCCGACGAGCAAAACGCGCGTGCGTTTGGGCTGTGCGCGCGCGAAAGCTTTCACGGCCATAGCTACGTGTGCGACGTCACCGTCACCGGCACGCTCGATCCGGCGACGGGGATGATCGTCGACCTCGGCGTGCTCGACCGCGTCCTGACGAGCGAAGTGCGCGAGCGCTTCGACCACCGCAACATCAATCTCGACATCCCGGAGTTCGCCGACGGCAAGCTCATTCCGACCGGCGAAGAGTTGGCTCGGTTCGTTTGCGATCGCGTGCAGCGCGCGCTCGGCGACACTGCGCGCGTCACGGAAGTGATGATCGCCGAAGACCAAACACTCCGCGCGACGTTTCGCCCCACCCCGAACGCGTGATGATGGAGGGCGGCATCACCGGCGCCATCGTCGCGGGCGGCGCGAGCTCACGCTTCGGTGGCCAAGCGAAAGGACTGCTGGAAGTCGGCGGTCAGCGCATCATCGATCGCATCGCCAGCGCGCTGCGGCCAGTCGTCGAAACGATCGCGATCGTGAGCAATGCGCCCGACGCGTCGGAGTGGCTCGACGGCGCGACCGTGTGGCGCGATGAGCGCAGCGAGCGGGCAAGCATCGTCGGCGTGCACACGGCGCTCCTTCACGCGGACAGGGTTTTCGTCGTTGCCTGGGACATGCCGTTCGTGACGGAGGCGCTGTTGCGCGCCGTCATCGAAGGGCTGACACCGACGGCCGGCGCGGTGGTTCCCGAAGGTCCCAACGGTCCGCAGCCGATGTGCGCGCTGTACACGCGCGACTGTCTCGACGCGATCGAGCGCGCGCTCGACGCCGGTAATCTGCGAATGATGGCCGTGGTGGAGTACCTTCCGCGCGTTGCGCGCATCTCGCTCGACGAAGTCACTCGACTCGGCGATCCTGAACGACTCTTCTTCAACGTGAACGCGCCCGAGGATCTTCGCATCGCCGAAGCGATGGCGCTTCGCTAGGATGCGTTGATCGCGGGTCGATCGCCTATTTTCACGAATGCGCCCCTCACCGCCTGCGATGCCTAACGCCCGCGTTCTCGCTGTTTCGATCCTCCTGCTGGCTTGTCGCCAGCCGGCCGCGGTCGCGCCGCGTCCCGGTTCGATCAGCACCGGTCGCGACGCATCGCTTCGCGCGTTCATCGACTCGATGACCGACGCGCCGGAGTTCTCGAACGCGCACTGGGGAATCCTCGTCGTCGATCCGGAGCGCCGCGATACGCTCTACTCGCGCAACGCCGGCAAGTTGTTCATGCCGGCGTCGAACATGAAGATCCTGACCTCGGCGACCGCGCTGACCCAGCTCGGCCCCGACTACCGTTATCGCACGTCGTTCGCCGCACGTGGGCCGGTGAGCGGCGGCACGCTGACCGGCGATCTCGTCGTCGTTGGCCGCGGCGATCCCTCCGTGAGCGATCACATGCTTCGCGACGCGATGCTGCCGCTGCGGGCGATCGCCGACTCGATCGTCGCGCGCGGCATTCGCCACGTCACCGGGCGAGTCGCGGCCGTTGGCGATCGCTTTCCCGGCAGCGAGCTTGGCTTCGGATGGTCGTACGACGACTTCGAGGATTCGTATTCCGCGCCGATCGACGAGCTGCTGTTCAACGAAGGGTTCAGCGAGCTGCACGTGCGAGCGGGCGAACGACCTGGCGATCCGGTCACGGTCGTCGTAAGGCCCGCGCGGTCCACGCCGCGCGTACGGATCAGCGCGACCACCGTCGCCGTCGCCGCCGGCGACAGCGCGCGTCGTCGCGCCAACACGCTCGTGGCGCGAAAGGACAGCACGAGCTGGGACGTCATTCTTACCGGGACGTTGGGCGTGCGCGATACCGCGGTGATCGAGGTGACGCATCACAACGTCGACGACGCCTACCTGGCCGCCGTCCGCGAAGCGCTCACCGACCGCGGCGTCTCGTTCGACGATCAGCCGACGGACACGCTGGCGCGCGTCGACACACTCGCCACGCTCACGTCGCCGCCGCTGAGCGAGATTCTCAAAGCGCTGATGAAGCCGTCGCAGAATCAGATCGCCGAAATGTTGTTTCGCACGATCGCTCTCGAGAAGGTCGGGGCCGGTCGTCCGGACAGCGCGCGGGCAATCGTCGAGCGACAGATCGCGTCATGGGGCGCGGCGGTTCCGCTCGAGGCGGTCGTGCGCGACGGGAGCGGCCTGTCGCGCTACGACTATATCTCGCCGCAGACCGTCGTTCGCATTCTCGACGCGATGCGGAAGTCTCCGAGCTTCAGCGTCTACTACGATGCGCTGCCGATCGCCGGGATCGACGGAACGATTCGAAATCGCATGAAGGGCACGCCGGCCGAGAACAACGTTCACGCGAAGACCGGATCAGTCGCGCAATCGCGCTCGCTCTCCGGGTACGTCACAACGGCGGACCGTCACATGTTGATCTTCAGCTTTCTGTCGAACAACTGGACGGTGCCGATTCGTTCCGTGGAGCGCGTGCAGGACGCCATCGCCGTGCGGCTCGCCGCTATGCGGCTTCGCTAAGTGGCGTTCAGCGTTCGCGAGGCGAGCGAGCGGATCCTCGCCGCGGTCACTCCCCTTCCGCCCGTCGCGGTTCCACTGCGCGAGTCGCTCGGCCTCGTACTCGCCGAGGATGTCGTTTCACCCATCGAGCATCCGCCGTGGGACAATTCCTCGATGGACGGCTACGCGGTGCGCGCGGCGGACGTCGCCGGTGCCGCGAAGGATGCTCCTGTGGTGCTCCCGGTGCTGGAAACGGTACGCGCCGGGCACCGACCGACTCGGCCCGTCGAGGGTGGAACGGCAATCCGGATCATGACCGGCGCTCCGGTCCCGGACGGCGCGGATTCGGTGATTCGTGTCGAGGACACGGACGGCGGCGAAACGCGTGTCACGATTCGCGACGCGCGCGACGCCGGTCGCAACGTGCGTCCGCGCGGCGAGGATTTGCGGGCGGGCGATATCGCGGTGACGGCTGGTTCGGTGATCGGGCCGGCGCAATTCGGCGTCCTCGCGTCGGTGGGCGCGGCGACAGTGAAGGTGCACCGCCGCCCACGGGTCGCCGTGCTCGCCTCCGGCGACGAGCTCGTCGATCTCGATCGCTTTGACGAAGTGCGCCGCGGCGATCGCATCGTCACGTCGAACAGCTACACGATCGGCGCGAACGTGCTCGGCGCCGGCGGAGAGCCGGTCGACCTCGGCATCGTGCGCGACGACCCTGGCAGCTACGCCGAACGCATGAGCGGGCGGGGAGCGCGCGAGTGCGATCTGCTGATCACGTCGGGCGGCGTTTCCGTCGGCGCATTCGACTTCACGAAGGACGTGCTCAAATCGCTCGGTGCCGAGCTGCACCTGTGGCGTGTTCTCATGCGACCGGGCGCGCCGCTCGGCTTCGGGACGCTGCACGGAATGCCCTGGCTCGGATTGCCCGGCAATCCTGTGTCGGCGATGGTCACCTTCGAGCTCTTCGCCCGGCCCGTGATCCGGCGGCTGCGCGGCGAACGACAGGTTTTCAAAAGGACCGTCGAGGTGCGGCTGCGCGAGGACGTCTCCATCGCCGCGCCGCTCACACACTTCATGCGAGTGATCGTCGAGTGGGACGACGGCACCGCACTGGCGCGGCTCACCGGGCCACAGGGCTCGGGGCTGCTCACTTCGATGTCTCGCGCGAACGCTCTGCTCATCGTCCCGCCGGACCGAACGACGATTCGCGCTGGAGAAACGGCGCGCGTCCTCCCGCTCGGCGAGGGCGCGCTTTCGGCGATGCATCTCGAGCTGTGAGCGAGCCGGCTAGCAACCGGCTCGTCGCATCGCTCGAGCGGCGCTTTCGAACGATCAAGTCGCGGATCGATGTCGCCGGGCGGAATATCGTGTTGTTGCACCCGGAAAGCGCCGAGGATCTGATCGACGAGCGCGACTTCGACCGGGACGAGCGGCTGCCGTATTGGGCCGAGATCTGGCCGTCGTCGCGCATTCTGGCGGCGCATCTTGTCGAGATGAATCCACGCGGCCGAACGCTCCTCGAGCTCGGCTGCGGCGCCGGGTTGGTCGCAACGGCGGCGGCACTCGGCGGATTTCGGGTCACGGTGTCCGATTACTACGAAGATGCGTTGCGCTTCGCGCGCGCGAACGCCTGGCTCAACGACGCATCCGCGCCCGACACGATGCTGCTCGATTGGCGTGCCCTTCCCGAGGAGCCGCCGCAATTCGATGTGGTCGTCGCGTCCGACGTGCTCTACGAGCGGGAGTACGGAACGCTCGTGCCCGCGGCGATTGCCGCGCTGCTGGCTAATGATGGAACGGCCTACCTCGCCGATCCCGGTCGCGTCGGCCGGGATGAGTTCCTGCGATCGCTGACAACCTGCGGCCTATCTCTGCGATCGACCACGGAGCACCGCTTCGCGGAAGCGAAAGTGCGTCAAACGATCACGATTTACGAGATTTCGCGACGCTAGCTCGCAAGCTGGCCGGCGACAACCTCGGCGATGTCGAGCACCGGGACGTCGGCGGCGGCGGCTTTCACGCCGTCGCTGATCATCGTCATGCAGAACGGACACGCAACGGCGATCGTGTCCGCTCCCGTCGCGAGCAGCTCTTCGGTTCGCTCGACGTTGATCCGCTTGCCCTGCCGCTCTTCCATCCACATGCGCCCGCCGCCCGCCCCGCAGCACAGTCCGCGATCGCGGCTCCGCTTCGGTTCGACGATGTCGACGACCGGCAGCGCGCGCTTGAGCGTCGCGCGCGGAGCGTCGTAGATGTCGTTGTAGCGGCCGAGATAGCACGAGTCGTGGTACGCTACGGTCAGCCGCTTCCCGTTTTCGCTCTGCAACGGGACGAGGTTCTTCTCGAGCAAGCGTTCGATGAACGTCGAGTGGTGAATGACCTCGTAGTTACCGCCGAGGTCCGGGAACTCGTTGCCGATCTGATGGAAGCAGTGCGGACAGCTGGTGACGATCGTCTTCACTTCATAGCGATCGAGGGTGCCGATCGTGTCCTTGGCGAGCATCTGATAGAGATATTCGTTGCCCATGCGGCGAGCCGGATCGCCGTGGCAGTGCTCCTCCTGACCGAGGATGGCGAAGTTGATCCCGCACGCCTTGAGAATTCTCGCAAAGGCGACGGTGATCTTCTTCGCGCGGTCGTCGAACGAGCCCATACACCCGACCCAGAAAAGGATGTCGGGCCGTTCGCCGCGCTCGAGCAGCTCCGCCATCGTCGGAATGTCCATTCCGTCGGCCCACCGCGCGCGATCGCCCGGGTTGAACGCCCACGGTGATCCGTTGCGTTCCAGCGACTCGAAGGCCGGCTGGACCTCTTCCGGAAAGCGCGACTCGGTCAACACCAGGTAGCGCCGCATCTGGTTGATGATGTCCAGCTGGTCGATCGACACCGGACATTCCTGCACGCAGGCGCGGCAACTGGTGCACGCCCAGAGCTCTTCTTCGGTGATGTAGGTGTCGAGGAGGCGATCGGCGACGACTTGCGTCGCGGTTGCCGCGCCGGCGTCGCCACCTTCTCCATGCACGAGCCGCGGATGCACGAACTCCATCCGGTCGCCCGTCTCGAGCGGCGCCTTTTCCATTAGGCGCTGGCGCGTGTTGACGACGATCTTGCGCGGACTCAGCGTCTTTCCGGTGATGTTCGCGGGACAAGCCGCCGTACACCGGCCGCACTCGGTGCATGAATAGCCGTCGAGCAGATTCTTCCAGGTCAGGTGATCCACGTCGGACGCGCCGAACTGCTCGACCTCGGCCTCGAGATCCATCGGCCGCATCACACCTTTCTGTCCGGGGCCGCTCGTATTCGAGAAGTAGACGTTGATCAGCGACGAAACGACGTGCAGATGCTTCGAGTACGGCAGGTAATTCAGGAAGACGAGCAGAATGATGACGTGACCCCACCAGAAGACGCCGGACCAGAGCGCCGGATTGCTCACCGAGCGTCCGAGCATTTGCGCCGTAATCCGTGACGCGAACTTCTCCGGTCCGACGAGGGTCGACCCGGCGAGATACGCGTACGCGTTGGTGAGCAGCAGCGTCACCATCAGGCCGCCGATCAACGAGAGGATGATCAGCGCGTCGGTGTGCTCGAGCTTGTCGCCCTCGAGTCGTTTCGGGTGCAGCACGAGCCGGCGGTACATTGCGAAGCCGATCGCGCCGAGCACGAGGACGGCGAACGCGTCCTGCGAGAACGCGTAAAAACGGTAAATCGGATCGGGGAGCAGGGCGTCGTACGAAAAAGCGTTGAAGACGCCCTGGATCAGGATTTCAATCGTACCGGCTGTGAGGACGACGAACCCCCAGAAGATCGCCGCGTGCATCGGACCGGCGATCGGATCGCGGAAGATCTTCGATTGCGCGATGCCGATGCTCAGTACGTTCTCGACGCGCTTGCCGGGATCGTTCGTCCGGTTTTCCGGCAGACCGATGCGGAGATAGCGTACGAGGCGCTGCACATTGAGCGCGAAAAAACCCGCGCCGGCGGTCAGCACCAGGAGAAAGACGACGATCGACGTCGTCATCAGCCGCTCGCCTTGGCCTCTCGCACCGCCTGGGTGAGCGCGGGCACCACCTCGAGCACGTCGCCCACGATGCCGTAATCGGCGACTTTGAAGATCGGCGCTTCCTTATCCTTGTTGATTGCGACGATCGTCTTGGAGCTGCGCATGCCGGCAAGATGCTGGATCGCGCCGGAGATGCCGACCGCGACGTAGAGCTGTGGACTCACTTGCCGTCCGGTTTGTCCGATCTGGTCGCTGTGCGGGCGCCACCCTTCGTCGGTCACGGCGCGCGTCGCGCCGACGGCGGCGTTGCCGAACGCCGCGGCGAGATCCTCGACGAGCTTGAAGTTCTCCGGCGCCTTGAGGCCGCGCCCGCCGGCGACGATCACTGGCGCTTCGCCGAGGTCGATCTTTCCCTTCCCACCTTCCTGCATCTCTTTCACCACAACCTTCTCGGCCGAGGGATCGCTCGCCGGCGCAAGCGACTCGACGGTCGCGGTGCGAGGCGTCTCGGTCACTGGGAACGCGCCGGGCCTGGTCGAGAGAACGACCAGCGGTCCGTCCAGCTGCAACGTCGCGATGACCTTGTTGGCGTACACGGGATGCTTGACGACGACCGAATCTCCGGCGATTCGAATTTCGGTCACGTCGGCCGCAACCGGCGCGTCGAGCTTGGCGGCGAGTCGAGGCGCGAGATCACGCCCTTGTGCCGAAAAGCTCACGAGAACCGCACGGTATCCGCCACTCTTCGCGCGCGCGGCGACCGTCGCCGCCACTGCCTCGCGCGCATAGTTCGCGAATCCTGGATTCTCGGCTGTCAGAACGACGTCGGCGCCGTGCTTCCCTAATTGCTCGGCGAGGCCCGCGCCGCCCGAAGGAACGGCGCAGAGCGCGTGCACCTGCCCGCCGCCATTGGCGTCGACCAGCGCGCGCGCGGCGCTCACAGTTTCGAACGCGACTTTCCGCAGCGCACCGCCGCGCGTTTCAGCAAAGACGAGAATATTGGGCATGGGGGGGGGGCGCTCAGAGCACCTTGGCTTCGGATCTGAGAAGTCGAACAAGCTCGGGCACGGCGGCGACACCTTCGCCGACAATGCGGCCGGGCGGGCGATCTGGCGGCAGTGACATTCCCTTCACCGTCACGCGCGGCTGCCCAAGCTGCGCCGGTTTCGTCTCGAGCGGTTTTTTCTTGGCGGCCATGATGCCCTTGAGCGACGGATAGCGCGGGCGCGCGATCCCTTCGTCGATTGTGACGACCGCCGGCAACGAGAACTCCACGATCTCGGCGACGCCCTCCAGTTCGCGGCGCGCCGTTCCCTTTCCGCTCGCGATCTCGAGCTTCGATGCCGACGTCACACACGCAACGCCGAGCAGCTCGGCCGTCGCGGTCCCGACGATGCCGCCCGACGTGTCGAACGCGTGCTTGCCGAAGAAAACCAGATCGAAGCCGCCGGCCTTGAGCTCCGCGGCCAATGCCTTGGCGATGGCGAGTCCATCATAGGTTGGTGCATCGGTCTTCAACTGTACCGCGCGATCGACGCCCATGCTCATCGCCTTACGCAGCGTTTCCTGAACAGCGTCGGGCCCGACCGCGAATGCGACCGTCTCGCCGGGCGCCTGTTTTTCATTGATCTGCAACGCGACTTCGACAGCGTAGCTGGCGAAATCGTCGATATCGAACTTGAGACCCGTCTCATCGATCGCCGCGCCGTTGCCGGCGATCCTGAAACGGGATTCGGAGTCGGGAGTTCTCTTGAGACAAACGGCGATCTTCACGTCCTAATTCCTGGGAAAGACCACGCGGAAGTTAATTGAACCCTGTCGGGGGCGTGACGCCGCCACACAGGTGCAGGAGCAGCCCTGGAATGGCGTACGAGACGGCTTGGTACTTTGGGATGGCTTTGCGCGGAAGAGGCCGCGGGCTAACGCTGAAACATGCGGGCTAACGCGGGAGTCGGGCCGGCGTCGCGTCGCGAAGGCCTGAATGTTTGGGGAACAACTCCGGGATTCATTGCGCATGGAAGCAATCCTGGCACCTCCAAAAAACACGTCGTTGTCCTACTACCAACAGGCGGGCCGTGACTTCCAAAAACCGCGTTAGCCCGCATGTGTCAGCGTTAGCCCGCGGCTGTTCCATCGCTAGCTCGTCCACCCGGTACCAGGTCCGTGGCATACGCCATTTCAACGTTATGATCCTCCGTCCTTGGTCCAGAGCAGAATGACGCCGCAAAAACCTCCGCTGCGCCACCCTTCGCTCGAGCCGACGGTCTTGTATTGCAGAGGAATGTCCGCCGGGCCTGCGTAGACCTCGATACCCGCGAGGTCTCGCGGTTCTGGTAGCCACTTGTCCATGTCGATCGGCTGGGGCAACAAGACACCGTCCACGAAGAACTGAAATGGACAGGGCAAAACCCCTACCCGCCTGGACCACGCCGTTCCGTTGACTGTGACCGAGGGAATGGTCCGAAAAAGGTCTGAGAGCCTCAGCGGATTGCGCTTCTCAATATCGGCCTGTGTAATGAACGATCCCTGACCCAACCTCCGGCGTTCTTCGAACTCTCCCAAGCGCGATGATAGCGGCCGAAAAGCGGTGACAGCAACCGTGTCCAGCATTGGCGGTACGGCCCGCAGGCTGTAACTCCCCCGCACCGTGTCACGCGCCGTCACCTCGACTGGGGCGAAGAGCGGCGCGTAGCCGATCCGCCGCACGTCCAGAGTGTAGCGACCCGCGGGGAGTTCACTGATCGCGAAGCGGCCGTTGGAGCTCGTGGTGAGGTGTATCGGCGTGCCGATGACCGACACGGTGGCGCCGGCGAGGGTCACGAGAGCGGTGTCAGTCACCACTCCGTCTATTGCGCCTCGCGCGAGTTGGGCGACGATCGCCGCAGGCACGCTCGTCGACAACAGGCAGGCAGACGCGACACCTGCCAGAACCCGGGCCGCTCTACCGGAAGGCATTCAAGCCGGTAATGGCTTGCCCCAAGACCAATGAATGGACGTCATGCGTCCCTTCGTACGTATAAACACTTTCCAAGTTTTCCATGTGCCGCATCGACGCGTACTCGGCGAGGATTCCATTCGCGCCGAGGAGTCGTCGCGCCTCCCGGGCGATGTCAGTGGCGATGCTGACGTTGTTTCTCTTGGCGAGCGACACCTGCTGCGGCGTGAACGTCCCGAGGTCCTTCATGCGACCCAGGTGGAGCGACAGCAGCTGACCCTTCACGATCTCCGTGAGCATGTCGGCGAGACGCGTTTGTTGGATCTGGAATCCGCCAATCGGCCGATCGAACATCACGCGGTTCTTGGCATAGGCGGCCGCTTCCTCGAAACACGCCATCGCCGCGCCGATCGCGCCCCACGAGATGCCGTAGCGCGCTTGCGTGAGACACATGAGCGGACTCTTGAGGCCACCCGACTTGGGCAGAATGGCGTCCGCCGGCAACACGACGTCCTGGAACACCAGCTCGCTCGTGTCGCTCGCGCGAAGCGAGAGCTTTCCCTTCTGGTCGCGCGCCTGAAATCCGGGCGTGTCAGTCGGGACAACGAAGCCGCGGATCGACGTATCGGTCTTATCGCCGTTCGTCTTGGCCCACACAACGGCGATGTTCGCCGTCGATCCGTTCGTGATCCACATCTTGCCGCCATTGAGCACCCAACTTCCGTCGGCCTGTTGGCGCGCCATCGTGATCATGCCGGACGGATTCGAGCCATAGTCCGGCTCCGTCAACCCGAAACAGCCGATGATCTCGCCCGAGGCCATCTTCGGGAGAAATTTCTGACGTTGTTCCTCGCTGCCGAACGCGTAGATCGGGTACATGGCGAGCGCGCCCTGGACCGACGCGAAGGAGCGAACGCCCGAGTCGCCGCGCTCGAGCTCCTGCATGATCAGACCGTAGGCGACGTTGTTGAGCCCCGCGCACCCGTACTGCTCGGGCAAGTTGGCCCCGAACACGCCCAGCTCGGCCATGGCCGGAACCAGCTCTTTCGGAAAACGGCCCTCGACGTAGCACTTGCCGATGATCGGTAGCACACGCTCGTCGACGAAAGCGCGCACGCTGGCGCGCACTGCGCGCTCCTCCTCGGAGAGGAGCGAATCGATGTCGTAGAAGTCGAACATGAGGGGAATTTAAGACGACTTGGGGGAAGGCGTCATCGCGCGCTTGGCCGACGCCTCGATGCCCACCTCTCGCGCCTTGGCTCGAAACCGAGGACCGTGGTCGATCGGCAGGCCGTTTTCGTCCTGCCATTGGTGAACCATCTCGTGGAGCAGCGTCTCGAGGGCCTCGGTCCAGCCATGGCGCCGAAGATGCCGGCGCGAAATGGCGATCTCAGCGCCCGCGCCTGCACCCTTCTGGTCAGTCGCCGCGCTGTAGTGACCGAGCCGACTCCGCATCCGGCGCGACACGCGTACCGGGACCGTTTTCAAGTCGCCGCCGAAATGTTCGGCGTTGAAGCGCTCGTGCCACTCACCGAGCTTGAGCGAGAGTGGCTCGTCGTCGGGGTGAGTCAGCTCGCGCCGTCGGGTCTGCGGCGGTGTCTGCACCTTGAACGCGACGATCTTCCCGCGGGCTGCACGTCGCTCGGCACGTGTTCGGCCCTCGATGAATCGCACGATCGCCTCGTGCACCTCGATCGGCGCGGCGAGATAGCCCTCGTGCACGCGAAGACTCTTGCCCTGAAAGCTCACCATCACGTTTCGGTTTCGCGTGAGGCGGCAATCGTCGATTCTCCGCAATCCCAGCGTTCGAAGTCGCACGAGCAGCTCGACGGCGTCGCTTGGCGCCGGGGGCGCCGCGAAATCGAGCGTGAGCTGCGCCGGATCGCGCCGGCGTGTAAAAATCGAGGTCAGCGTGCGAAGCATTTCACCGGTCCGGCGATGAACGTGCGTTCGTCGTTCGACCATACGAAGGTCGAGATCTCGATGTCCTTTTCGGCGATCCGAATGCTGTTCACCGACGAGGGCCGGCCGCCGCGTGAACGATTGCTGATCGTGCCAGACGTCGAAATGATCGTGCCACGCTTGGTGTGCTCGATGTAATGCACCGCTTCCTGGTGGTCATGCCCGCAGAGCACGAGATCGACGCCCATCTCGGCGAACGCGCCGAGGATGCGCTGGGTGTTCTTGAGTCCGTGCCGCTGGGACAGCTCGCCCTTCACGGGATTGTGATGCATCACAATGATGCGTGCGTCGTCGGCGCGCGAGCGTCCGAACTCCGCCTTCGCGCGCTCGATCTGCCCGCGTGTCAGATGCCCGATGATGGAAATGTCGCGCATGTTCCAGGTGAGCGTGTGGCGACTCACCCCCTGCGACGTATTCAACCCGACGAGCGTCGCGCCCGCAACGCGGAGCACCGGCTCGAGATCCTCGCTGATGTATGCACGGTACCTTGCGAACATCTTTGCGTGATCGCCGAAGCCGAGCGGCGCAAGCCACCAGGCGACGTCGTGGTTGCCGGGCACGACGATCGTGTGGCTCACCTTCTCGGCCTGGCGAATGAACTCGCGCGCCCGTTGAAACTCGCCGGCGCGCGCGCGTTGTGAGACGTCACCCGAGATCGCGACGACGTCGTACTTTCGCTCTTGAATCAACGCTTCGATCGCTTCGTACTGTTCCGGCACCGCCGGATGGCCGAAGTGAAGATCGGAGCAATGAAAGAGCGTCGTCGTCACAGCTTGGCGATGATCGCGTCGGTGAATTCTTCAGTGGACGCCGTGCCGCCCAGATCCCGTGTCACCGTCTGCCCGTCGCGTATAGTTCGTTCGAGGGCCCCCCGCACGCGGGCAGCGCGGTCCGTATCACCGATGTGATCGAGCAGCATGCACGCGGCGAGGATCAGCGCACCCGGGTTGGCGATCCCCTTGCCCGCGATGTCCGGCGCGGTTCCGTGAACCGCCTCGAAGATCGCGCCGTTCACGCCGATGTTCGCCCCCGGCGCGAGGCCGAGTCCGCCCACCAAGCCGGAAATCTGGTCCGAGAGAATGTCGCCGAACAGATTCGTCGTGCAGATCACGTCGAACCGCTCCGGGTGCAGGACGAGGTTCATCGCCATCGCGTCGACGATGCGCTCCTCGAACTCGATCTTCCCCGCGTAGTCGCGCGCGACCATGCGTCCGGTGTCCAGAAACAGCCCTTGAGAGAACTTGAGGATGTTCGCCTTGTGGACGAGCGTCACCTTCTTCCGGCCGTGCTTCACCGCGTACTCGAACGCGTACCGCACGATCCGCTCCGAACCGGCTCGCGTGATGATCGCCATCGACTCGGCCGCGGCCCTCGGGTCGTCGCCGACGCGGATGTAGTGCTCGACGCCGACGTACAGTCCTTCCGTATTCTCGCGGATCAATACGAGGTCGAGGTTCTCGTACCTTCCGCCGGGAAGGATCGAGTACGCGGGCCGAACGTTGGCGTAGAGATCGAACGTTTTGCGCAGCGCGACGTTGATCGACCGATATCCCTCACCGACCGGCGTCTCGAGCGGTCCCTTGAGCGCGAGCTTGGTGCGCTTGATCGAGTCGAGCGTGGAATCGGGGATGGGATCACCGAATCGGGCGACGCCCGCCATTCCCGCGACCTGCGAGTCCCACTCGATATTCGCTCCCGCCGCGGCAAGAATGCGGACAGTGGCGTTAGCGATCGACGGGCCGATGCCATCGCCCGGGATGAGTGTTACCTGGGTTGTCATGTCAGAGAGTCATTATGGAGCGACGGCGGCGGCGAGCTTCGCCGCGACGTTCGCCACAATCGCCGGACCGAGCGTCGGTGACGGATCGCTCGCGATCTCGCCGATCCACCGCACGTTCGACAGCCGGGCGTCGAGCAGTACGAGGCGCAACACACCGCGACCGCCAGGCTGGCCGGCGATCGGCTCCAGCTTGAGCTCCACGGGTGCGAGAACGAGGCGCGTGTCGTCGTGGAGCGCGACGAGGGTCCTCACCTGCGACGCGAGCGGCTCGGGGAGTCGCTGGTCGACGGCGAGCATCGGCGAGCGAAGCGGTTCTTGGGCGAAATTGTCGGGATCGGCCGCGTAGCTCGAGTTGCGACGATAGGACGCCCGCAATTCAGGTGGGAAGAGCCACGCCTTTTTGATCCCGCGATCCTCGAACGCGGCCGGAATGGCGGTATCCAGGTTTCGTTCAAACTCGACCGGCTTCGCCTCCAACGCACCGAGACCCGGCATCAGCTTGACGGCGTACGAGGGCAGCACAGCCACGTGCTGCGCCGCGAGGCCGGCCAAGGCATGTTCCGACGGCTGGGGCGGTTTCGGCGGCGACGACCTGCACGCGACCAGCCCGAGCGAGGCCCAGGCCACGAGGTGCGTTCGGATGTGCGGCATGCGCGGAAAAATAAGCCGGTCCACCCTTGTTGTCGCTTCCCCCGCCGCGCAATTTGACCCGGTCCGCACACTCCACGGAGCCATCATGTCGAAGGTGTTGCGCGCGGGCGTTTGGCTGCTCGTCGCTGTGGGCGCAGCCGGCGCGTTCGCGCGGCTCGCGCTCAGTCGCGGTGAGACCATCAGTGCCGCGTGGCTACTCACCGCGGCGGTTTGCAGCTACGCCATCGCGTACCGGTTTTACAGCAAAATCATCGCGGCGAACGTTTTCGCCCTCGACCCCAAACGTGCCACGCCTGCCGTCCGGTTGGACGACGGCCGGGACTTCGTGCCGACGAATCGGTGGATCGTCTTCGGCCACCACTTCGCGGCGATTGCCGGCCCAGGTCCGCTCGTCGGGCCGACGCTAGCGGCCCAGTTCGGCTATTTGCCGGGCATCATTTGGATTGTCGTCGGCGTAGCGCTGGGCGGCGCCGTTCAGGACTTCGTCATCCTCGCCGCTTCGGTGCGTCGCAACGGCAAATCGCTCGGCCAGATGGCGCGCGAAGAGATTGGGCCTGTAGCAGGCATGACCGCCCTCGTCGCCATCCTCGGCATCATGATCGTGTTGCTCGCCGTGTTGGCGTTGGTCGTCGTGAACGCGCTCAAGTCCAGCCCATGGGGTATTGTCACAATCGGCCTGACTATACCCATCGCGATGCTCATGGGGGTGTATCTGCGCTGGATTCGTCCGGGCCGCGTGCTCGAGGCGAGCGCCATCGGAATCGTCCTGATCATCGGGGCGCTCTACGCCGGCCGCTGGGCCGCCGAGCAACCGAACCTCGCGGCGATGTTCACGTTGAGCGGCATCTCGGTGGCGATCGCGGTGATGGTCTACAGCTTCATGGCGTCGGTGCTGCCGGTCTGGTTCCTGCTCGCGCCACGCGACTACCTCTCGGCGTTCGTCAAGATCGGTGTCGTGCTCGCCTTGGCGCTCGGCATCGTGATCACGCTGCCCCCGCTCCACATGCCGGCATTGACGCAATTCACCGACGGCACGGGACCGGTGTTCGCCGGGAAGGTGTTCCCGTTCGCCTTCATCACTATCGCGTGCGGCGCGATCTCCGGCTTCCACGCCCTCGTTTCCTCGGGCACGACGCCCAAGATGCTCGACAACGAGCCGGACGCACGGATGATCGGCTACGGCAGTATGCTCATGGAGTCGTTCGTCGCGGTGATGGCGCTCATCGCCGCGTGCGCCCTGACCCCTGGCGTCTTCTTCGCGATCAACGCGCCGGCCGGCGTGATCGGCACGACGGCCGCCAGCGCCGCCGAATGGGCGCGGACGGCCGGCTTCACGTTGAACCCGGCCGACATGGAAGCCCTCGCGCGCCAGGTCGGTGAGCAGACGCTTCTGTCGCGCACGGGCGGCGCGCCGAGTCTCGCGCTTGGCATGGCGCAGATCTTCTCGAATGCACTTGGTGGCGGCGCGGCGCTCGCGCTCTGGTACCATTTCGCGATCATGTTCGAGGCGCTGTTCATTCTCACGACGCTCGACGCCGGCACGCGGGTCGGGCGTTTCATGCTGCAGGATCTCGGACGTCACGTTTGGGAGCCATTCGGCCGCGTGTCGTGGTATCCGGCGGTCGTGCTCTCGAGCGCGCTGATCGTCGCTATGTGGGGCCACTTTCTCTATCAGGGGGTTCTCGATCCCCTCGGCGGCATCAACTCGCTCTGGCCACTCTTCGGAATCTCGAATCAGCTGCTGGCGACGGTGGCACTATGCGTCGGCACGACCGTATTCATCAAGATGGGCAAGGCGAAGTACTCGTACATCACGATAATGCCGCTGATCTGGTTGACCATCGTGACGATGAGCGCCGGATGGGAGAAGCTGTTTTCGCCCGAAGCCAAGCTCGGCTTCCTCGCGCACGCCAAAGTGATCGAGGGCCAGGTCGCCAGTGGCGCGCTTCCGGCAGCGATCAAGACCGTTGCGGACGCCCGTCGCATGATCTTCAACGACTATCTGGACGCCGCCGTGGCCGCATTCTTCATGGTCTCGGTGGTGGTGATCCTCGCCGCCAGCTTGCAAGAGTGGGTGGCGTGCCTGCGCGGCACGAAGCCGGTGATCTCGTCGGAAGTACCTTTCGAGGTGGTTCCGGCCGCAGGAGACTGATGGACTTCGCAAGGACGGGTCGACAATGACCTCACGCGAGCTTTACTGCAGGGCACGCGACCGCATGTCGCGGGCGGCGAACATCGTGCGCCGGATCATCGGCGTTCCGGATTACGACCGGTATCTGGCGCACGTGCACGCGCACCATCCCGACGTCGCGCCGATGACGCGCGAGGAGTTCATCCAGCAGCGCCTGGTCGATAAGTACAGTCGACCGGGCGCGCGCTGCTGCTGAGCGGCGCCCCGGCCTCGATTGGGGCCCTCGATTGGGGTCAGACCCCATTTCAAGTGCTCGAAATAGGGTCAGACCCCAATTAGAGAATTTGAAATGGGGTCTGACCCTATTTCGGAGCCAAAGGGATCAAGAAGGCTGCTTCGTCAGGCGCGCGGCAACCGTGAGCGCCAGCGCGGCAACGAGCGCCAGTGCGGCGCCGAACACGAACGCCGTCGCTGATCCGAAGCGGTCCCAGAGCGCGCCGAACAGGATCGACGCGGGCAACGCGCCGATGCCGATCGCGAGGTAATACCACCCGTACGCGATTCCGCGCCGCTCTTTTGGAACAACGTCGGCGATCAGCGCGAGCTCGGCGCCCTCCGTCAGCCCGAAGAAGATGCCGTACGCGGCGAACAGCGCCCACGCGTGCCAGACGGCCGTTGCGCGCGAGAACAGGAAGTACACTATCGCATAGACCAGCCACCCGGCGATCAGCGTCGGTCGTCGCCCGATGCGGTCCGACAACGCGCCGCCGGGGATGTTCGAGATGCTCTTCACCCCGTTGAGTAAAGCCCAGAGGATCGGTGCCAGCGCGACTGGGACGCCCAGTTGTCGCGCGCGCAGGAGCAGAAAGGCGTCGGTCGAGTTGCCGAGCGTGAACACGAACACGATGACGAGAAAGGTCCAGAATGTTGCGCCCATGCGCTTCGCGCCGTGCAGCGTCGGCTGAGTCTTCTGCTCCGCGGAATGTTTCGCGATCTCCTGAACGCCGAAGATCGCCGTCAGCACGGCGAGCGCGCCGGGGATCGTGGCGAGCCAGAAGACCGATCGGAGCGACATGTGCGCCGACGCCACGAGCCCGAACGCGATCAATGGTCCGAGCAACGCGCCGGCGTTGTCCGCCGCGCTGCGGAAGCCGAAGGCGCGACCGCGCACGCTCGGGTGCACTGAATCAGCCACCAACGCGTCGCGCGGCGAGTTGCGAATGCCCTTGCCTACGCGATCGCTGACGCGAATCACCAGGACCTGTGTAGCCGTCTGCGCGACGGCGACGAGTGGGCGCATCGCCGACGCGAGCGTGTACCCCGCCACGATGAGCGGCTTGCGACGGTTGACGCGGTCGGACCACCAGCCGCTCACCAGCTTGAGCAGCGCGGCCGTCGATTCCGCCGCGCCTTCGATGACGCCGATGAATCCCGGGTTCGCGCCGAGGACCGTTGTGAGAAAGAACGGCAGGAGCGGATAGATCATCTCGCTCGAGACGTCGGTGAAGAAGCTGACGGCGGCGAGCGCGTAGACATTCCGTCCCAGTCGGCGCGACGAATGGTCCGGGTCGGTGTCGGCGTCTGGGATAGGATTCATGAATCGTCGAATCTACCACTTGCGGCTCACCGGCGATCTGGCCACTTGTTAGCGATGACGATTCGGGCGCCCTCCCCGCCTGACACCAACGCCGTTCATCGGCGCCTCGCGCCGGCACGTGCGCGCCTCGCCGCGCGCGACGACGCCATCGTTCGTTCGCAGATCACCATCGCGCAGATCGCCGCGCCGACCGGCGAGGAGCACGAGCGTGGCAGCTGGGTGTCGCGACGATTTCGTGACTGCGGATTGACCGACATCCACACGGACGACGCCGGGAACGTGATCGGCCGCCGCGCCGGAACCGAGGACGCGCCACCGGTCGTCATCTGCGCGCACCTCGACACGGTGTTTCCGCGCACGACCGATCTCTCCGTCAAGCGCGACGGCGAACGACTCGTCGGACCCGGCATCAACGACAACGGCCGCGGCGTCGCGGTGATGCTCGCCCTGGCGGCCGAGATCGATGGTGGGCGTTTGCGGACCCGGCGACCCGTGGAGTTCGTGGCGACCACCGGTGAAGAGGGCAACGGGGATTTGCGCGGCGCGAAACACTACTTCGCGTCGCGAGGCGGAGCGGCCCACGCGGCGATTGCCCTCGACGGCGCGGGCGACGAACGGATCATTCATCGCGCGCTGGGCTCGCGTCGGTTTCGCGTCGTGTTCACCGGACCGGGCGGCCATTCGTGGGCGGCCTTCGGCGTCGTCAATGCGGTGCACGCCGCCGCCGGCGCCGCCGCGCGCTTGGCGAGCCTTCGACTGCCGCACTCGCCGCGCACCACGTTGTCGGTCGGCAGGATCGGCGGCGGGTTGTCGGTGAACTCCATTCCGGCATCGGCCTGGCTCGAGATCGACGTTCGCTCGTCGTCGCGAGCGCAGCTCGAGGAGCTCGAGCGGACGATTCGCCGCGTCGCGGACGGCGCCGCCGAGGAAGAGAACGCGCGTCGAGCTCCAGGCACTCCGGCCCTCGCCGTTCGCACGGATGCGATCGGGTCGCGCCCCTGCGGCGAGACGCCGATCGAGCACGACCTCGTGCAGGCGGCCGTCGACGCAACGCGCCTCGTCGGACGCGAGCCGGATCTGGCGCTCGCGTCGACCGACGCCAACATCCCGATCAGCCGCGGGATTCCCGCCATCGCGATCGGAGCCGGTGGACGCGGCGGCGATGCCCACACGCACAGCGAGTGGTTCGACAACGTGCACGGCACGGTCGGCGTCGCCCGCGCGCTCACCATCGTGATGGCCGCGGCGGATCTCGTCGCCTAGCGCGTCCGTCGTGGGTGCGTCAGACGGTCTGCAGCGGTTCGACGCGTTTCAGCGAGCGCCCGAGATAGAGCATCGCTCCGTATGTCTCGATGGCGAGAACAATCGAGGCGACGACGAGTACGAACGCGAGACTCAAACCTCGCGACGCGTTCAAGAAAAGCACTGACGTCCATGCGACGATCATCGGCGGAATGAGGGCGATTCCCAGCGTCACCAGGTTAGCCATCATCGCCAGCACGTTCTGTCCGAGCGCTTCCACGCCGGTGCTCACGCCGGAGCCGAGCCGAACCCACGCCGGAAACAGAACCGCCATCCCATTTTGCACCGTGATCAGCGCGCCGTTGATCGCCAGAACCGCGACGGGTGAGGCGACGACGACGGCGAGGCGGATCGACGCCGGGATCGGCTGCCGCGACGCGAGGAGACTCGCGAAGTAGGAGATGACGACCAATACCAGCTGCAGTGCGGCCATCGGGAGTGCCGCCGACGCGACTTCCGCGAAGACGACATGACTCGGCGCCACCGGCAACGACTTGAGCATCGGCAGGTGCAGCATGTCGTGGCGAAGATCGTTACGAATCAAGCGCCCGCCGAACACGACCATCATGAGGGCGAACGTCGCCGACGTCACGGAGACGAAACCGGCGGTGTCACCGCCCGCACTGGCGACCGCGGCGCCGAATGCGATCGCCATCGCCAGCGGGCCGACGAACAATCGGAGCTGCACCGTCCGTTGCAGGCAGAGCATGTTTTTCCAAAAAATCGCCAGCGCGGGATGACCCTTGGCCGCGAGACGGAGCGTGGCTCGCCCCGCCTTCGGTCCGGTAATCGTCCCGAAGGATCGTCGTCCGCGGAAGGCTTCGATGCGTCGCGCACGCTCGGCCGACGCTTCGATCGCCGCATCCTCGAACGCCGCGTCGGTCCGCATCACCCACAAGACATGCAACAAAAACATCCCGATCGCTGGTAAGACGGCCACTCGCCACTCGGCGATGGAATGCGCGAACGTCGGCGCGACGATGAGATGGAACGGATAGAGGCCGATCGTCGCCGGCTGAGACGACAGCACGTCGCTCAGACCCGAGAAGAATTCTCCGATGCCGCGGCCCAGATAACTCGAGCGGTGGACGACGAGTCCCGCGACGATGAACAGGCCGATGAACGCGAACGCGGCAATCGAGTATCGGTTGCGACGCGCGCCGATGCGCCCGTGCTGCTTCCACGCGGCCTGCACGAGCGCCGCGCCCAGACGGTGAAGGTTGAGCGTCGAAAAGAGAATCCAGAGGCTGAGCGCGCGCAACGGCGACGGCAGGAGATTGCCACCGCGTCGCAGCACGAAGACCCAGATCAGCGTGTTGATGAGGACCGCGATCTGCGAACGAAACAGCTTCAGGCCGATCAGCTGCCGCCGTGACAACGGCGCCGGAAACAGCATTGACACTTCCGCTTGCGAGAACGCAAGCGCCGTCACGTCGGCGCCGAACACCCACGCGCCGGCGAGCGTCAGCACCATCAACAGCGTGATCAGCGTCTGGCTGGGGCGGCCGAGGAGAAAGTCCGCCGTCGCGCCGCGATTCGGCGAGCGAAACAGGAACGACCAGATGTACAGCGACCCGACGATGAGCGCCGCGGCGTAGCGTGGGCTCCGCACGCGGCGAAAGGCCCCGAGAAACCGGTTCCGCGCGCTCGTCCAGCTGAGGTAGAGCAGCGCGTTCACGATGCCTCGCCGCTTTCACCGGTGAGCGCGAGGAACACGTCTTCCAACGATCTCCCGTTCAATTCCGGATGGGTGGCGATAATTTCGTCCATCGTCCCGTAGGCGACACATTCGCCCTGACGGAGCACGAGGAGCTTCGAGCAAAGCTCTTCGACGAGATTGAGCAGATGCGAGCTCAGGATGACGCCGGCCCCGCGCGATGCCCGCGCTGAGATGGTGGCGCGCATCCTCCGCATGCCGGCGGGGTCCAATCCGGTCAACGGTTCGTCGAGAATCAGCGCCGACGGTTCGTGCAGCAGTCCGCAGGCGATGGCGAGCTTCTGTCGCATCCCGCGCGACAGCTCGCCGGGCAGCGACCGTCCCTTTTCACTCAGCTCCATCTCGGCCAGCAGCACCGGCAACCGATTCTCGACGTCGGGGACGCCGTACATGCGCGCGATGAACCGCAGGTGCTCCTCGACCGACAGATACTCGAAGAGATGCGGTTCATCCGGAATGAACGCCAACGCCCGCTTGGCGGCGATCGGGTCGTCGTCCATGGTGTGGCCGGCGATCGCGATCGTCCCCTCGGTCGGCGTGATGATGCCGGCGAGGCAGCGCAGCGTCGTGGTCTTTCCGGCCCCGTTCGGCCCGACGAGGCCAAGGATCTCACCCGGCGCGACGTCGAACGTGACGCCGCGCACGGCGGTGAAATCGCCGTACAACTTGGTGAGTGTCTGGGCCGAGATCACGTATGGAGCGCTAGGCGCGCACCCTCACGACCGAGTGGTCACTCACGTTGATTTGACCGCGTACACCCTCGACGACCGCCGCGTCACCGATCAGCGAGTCCGCCAGAGTGGAGTTCACCACGGTCGAGCCGCTGCCGACGATCGTGTCGCGCAGCTCCGAGCCCTCGACCCGGCTCCCCGCTCCGATGGCGACGTTCGGGCCGATCGTCGTGTCGGACAGCACGACGTTGTCTTCGACGTACACGGGGTCGATCACGCGCACGTCGGGAGGCAGCGACGATGGACGCCGCGCGCGTCCCTTCTCGAGCATGATGCGGTTCGTCTCGAGCAGCGTCCCCTGTTCTCCGGCGTCATACCATCCTTCGACGTCGATCACTTTGATCTTGGCTCCGTGATCGATCATGTACTGGAAAGCGTCCGTGAGATAATACTCGCCCTTGTTCTTCGGCTGGCGCAGTGTCCAGTCGATTCCTTCGTAAAGAAGTTTCCAATTACGAATGTAGTACAGGCCGATGTTCGCCCGCTTCGAGATGGGTGTGGTCGGCTTCTCGACGATCTTCGTCATGTTGCCGTCGTGGTCCGTCACGACGACGCCGAATCGCTGGTAGTCGTCGACGGTCTTCACCCAGATGATGCCGTCGGCGTCCGTGCGATTCACGACCGACAGATCCGCGTCGAAGATGGTGTCGACAAAGATGATGAATACCGGCTGGTCGACGAAGTCGCGCGCCAACGCCACCGCGCCCGCCGTGCCGTCCTGGACCTTTTGCTCGATGAACACGGCGTCGAAGGGATATTTCGCCCGCGCGTACTCCTCGACTTTGTCCTTCAGATGCCCGGTGATGTAGACGACCTGCTCGACGTTCCCGAGCCGCTGAAGGTCTTCCATCACGTAATCGATCACCGGCTTGCCGGCGATCTTGAGCATCGGCTTCGGCGTGATGTGCGTGTGCGGGCGGAGACGCGTCCCCTTCCCGGCCAGCGGGATGATGACCTTCATGGCGCGCTCGTGCCTTCGCGGCCGTATCGGTCCTTGAGCCTCACCACGTCGTCGAGGTGCGGGGTCGACACCTCGAGGATGTCGCAGTCCGTGACCGCTTCCATCTGGTGGACGGTGCCCGGCGTGATGCGGAACGCCTCTCCGATCTTGAGGTCGACATCCACCGGCTCGTCGTTTTCCCAGATGCGATAGATGAGCTTCCCCGAGAGCAGGTAGACCGTCTCGTCCTTCACGTTGTGATACTGGACCGAGAGCGCCTGGCTCGCCTTGATGTGCAGGATCTTGCCGACGTAGGCGTCGGTGTGCGCCCAAATGGTCTCGTGCCCCCACGGCTTGGGCACGTGCTTGATCGTCGCGCGTCCGCTCATCGGCTTCCGGGTCAGGAGGTAGTCCGACAAATAAAAACCCGGACGTTTGCGAATGGTAGAACGCGCCTTCCGCCGTCAGCGGGGCGGCTCTGTCCGGCATGCTCCCTGCTCTCCAGCGGACCGATGATTCTGGCACCGCGGCATTTCCAGCGTCTAACGGCAACGATCGGCCTCTTTACCCGCTACGGGCTAGGCGATTTTGCCAAGCAGCAGGGCCTCGAAGGGCTCCCGCATGAGACTGAGCCGGGAGAGGACTTCAGCGGCTCCCCGGACCGCGCCGTCGCGTTCCGGAAGCGACTCGTCGAGCTCGGGCCGGCGTATATCAAGCTCGGTCAGGTGCTCTCCACCCGCCCCGACCTGCTTCCGGCCTCGTACATCGCGGAGCTGGAAAGGCTGCAGGACGACGTCGGTCCCATTCCCACTCACGACGTCGTATGCATCATCGAGGAGGAGCTCGGCGCACGATTGAGCAAGCTGTTCCTTGCCTTCGACGACGAGCCGCTGGGAACGGCCAGTCTGGGGCAGGTTCACGGCGCCGAGCTGCGCGACGGACGTCCCGTGGTCGTGAAAGTACAGCGGCCGAACATTCGGAATCCGCTCGCCGAGGACATCGCGTTCTTCCACGATCTCGCGAGCTTTCTGTCGGAGCATACCAAGGCCGGCGCTCGCGTCGACATGGTGGGCATCGTACAACAGCTCGGGCGCGCGCTCGCCGACGAGTTGGATTACCGGGTCGAAGCGCGGAACGCCGCGAGCTTCCGCCGTACTCTCGCCGAGTTTCCGCGCATTCTTGTGCCGCGCGTCATCGAGGGCTACACGACGGAGCGCGTCCTGACGACTGAGCGCATTCGCGGATCGAAGCTGGATTCGATCTCGCCGCTCGCTCGGATCGAGCATGACTTCGGTCCCGTCGCCGACGAGCTCACGCGAGCCTATCTCAAGCAGATCACCATCGACGGACACTTTCACGCCGATCCGCACCCGGGGAACGTGTTCGTCGTGATGGCCGACGACGCGAACCCTCCCACGCCGTCGGAGGTGAAGGCAGCCGATCGTCGCGCCGTGCAGCGTCCCGCCGCGACCCCGCTCGCGCGCATCGAGAACGACGCGCAACGTCAGGCCGCGCCGCAACCGTCCGACGTGGACGTGAAGCTCGCTCTCATAGACTTCGGCATGACGGCCCGGTTGTCGGCCACACTCCGTGAGCACATCGTGCGGCTCCTGCTCGACCTCGCCGACAACCGCGGCGACGACGCCGCCGAAACGCTGATCGAGGTCGGCACCGAGCTTCCAGGGTTCGACCGCGAGGGCTATGTCCGTGAGATCGCCGGACTGATGGCGCGTACGTATAGTCTCGGCGCCGGTGAGCTGGATACCGGCAAAGTGCTCTATGAGCTCATCAACATCTCGTTCCAGCGCGGCCTTCGCCTTCCCGGCGAGTTGACCCTGCTCGCCAAGGCGTTGTTCAACCTCAGCAACGTCACGAGGTCGATCGACCCGGTCTACAGCCCCATTCCGACGATTCGTGAGTTCGGCGCCAAGATCGCCGCCGACCGCGCGCGTCACGATCTCAACCCTCGCCGACTCTATCAGCTTGCCACGGAGGGAAGCGATTTACTCGCCGCCCTTCCGCACCGACTCGACATCATCACGTCGCGCATGGCGAGCAACGAGTTCACGACGAAGGTAGAGGTCCCTCAGCTCACGCTGATCATCGAGGGCCTGCAGAAAGTCGCGAACCGCGTCTTCTCCGGCCTCGTTCTCGCCGGACTGCTCGTCGCGAGCTCCATGCTCATTCCGTATCGCCGGGTGCTCGCGACCTGGGGCTTCGTGCTCGCGGGCGCGATCGCGCTTTGGATGGTCCTTGCCATCCTATGGGGCGATCGGGACAAAAAGCGCTGATTCCAGTCGAATTGATTCGAATTGGGGTCTGACCCCATTTCAAATACTGAAAATGGGGTCTGACCCTATTTCAAAAACTCGAAATGGGGTCTGACCCTATTTCGAAGACTCGGCGACTCGGCCTACCAGATATCTCCGACGGTGATCGTCCAGCGGCGAGCGATCGAGCCCTTGCCGCCGAGACCCGTTCCGCCGGCAAGACCGCTGTGGTTCACGAAGACAGGCGCGTCGAGGCGAATGTACACCGGCCGATCGTAGATCCGGCCGCGAGCGACCAGGCCGGCGCCGCCGTCGACGAATGAAGAATTGTCCTGCAGCACGGTGTATCGCGAAGTTCCGTTGCCCGCGTCTCCGAAGAAGCTGACCGATAAGCTCCCCCGACCCCACTGTCCCTGGACGTCGAGGAGCCGCTGGACGAACTCGACGTTCGTCGCGACGACGCCGTCGAGCGCGATGTCCGTCTTGAAGCCGCGAAGCGCCGCGCCGCCAATCGGCAGATAGTTGAAGCCATCGCGCTTGAACAACGCGCCTCGCGCTCGCCAGAGATCGTTGCGGAACGTCTCGAACGGATCCTGCGACGAGGCAAAGATCGATCGCTGGCGCGGCGCGTTATGCGCCAGGCCACCGTACAATCGGAGGTGCAGCTGCGACGCCGTCCCGCCAATGTTGCGCACCGCGCCCACCGAACCCTCGGCGCGCAGGTAGCCGCGCGTGTGCTCGGTTCGCGACGCCAGCGCGCTCGCCGCCAGTCCAAGCCCCAGTGACCCTTTCGCGGTGACGTACTCGCTGTCCGCGAAAATGGTGCTCCGGTACGATCCCGATCCGCCGATCTCGGTGACCGTCGACGGTGACCACTGCTCCGGCAGCATCAATGAATCGCTCGGCACGGAGAAGGTCGCGTACGCCTTCGCGGCGATCTTTGGACCCGGCGTCAGGATGAAAGGACTCAAATCCCAACTCTTTGAGAGCCCCGTCTTGAATAGCCCGTCGACATAGTTGACTTCGCCGGCCCATCCCATCTCCGGCCGTGACTCGACCCACGGGAGATAAATGTTCTCGGCGCGCGCCCAGACCTGGATCCGCGACAGATCGCTGGCCTTCGCACCGGTCGGCGACTTCGCGTTCCGCGTCGAAAAGCCAATGCCGCCGTCGTGGACGTCGACGTCGGACAGATAGTTCGTCTTCGCGCGAACGCCGATGATCCCGCCCTGCGGCTGACTGATCCAGAGCGCGGGCGCCAACGCGATCAGCGTGTGGCGGCGATCGCTTTGGTTGAGATACGGCCAATTGTAGGCAACCTTCGGCTCGGGCAGGGTGATCAGGTAGCCGGTCGGCGTGTTGTTTCGCCAATCCCAATCCCACGTGACGTGGTGCGGATCAAGCTCGATCCGCGTCGGCTGCTCGCGCGTCTGCACGACGACGACCTGATCATCCACGAGCGGATCGGCACGACCAATCGTCCAGCCCGACGCCGTCTCCACACCAACGGACATCGGATGACGCAGCTCGCCGCGGCGGACAACGCGCACGCTCGTGCGATAGCCGCCGGCTGCGGCCGCCGTCGATTGTCCTTCGACTGAATAGTCCATCAGCCCGGTGCCGTGGACCCACTGCTCGAAGAACCAGCTCAGCGCATGGCCGTAGGTTCGCTCGGCCGATGCTTTCATTGCGCGCTCGTCCACGTGCTTCAACGCCCACGTCGCGTAGTAATCGCGGAGAAACGCGCGGAAGGTGCTGTCGCCCATCACATCGCGAAGCTGGCCGTACATGAGCTTCGCGCGATCGTAGATCATCGCGTTGTAGATTCCGAACTCGCTGAAATCCGCCGCGCTCGTTCCGATCGGTTGAGCGCGGCCGGAGAGCTCGAGCTTCCACTGGTCGAGGTGCGTGCTGTCTCTGTCTGGAATCGTCACCGCTTCGACGCGATAGCCTTCGGGAAGCCGTGGCGGCGGTAGCGCCACACCAATACGCTCCTGAGGCGTGAGCTTCTCCGCCCAATCGGTCTGATAGTCGGTCAGTCCCTCGTCCAGCCAACCAGAGCGCCACTCGTTGTTGCCGAGGATTCCGTACGTGAAGATGTGTCCGGCCTCGTGCAGGATGAGCCCCTGACTCGCCGAGCCGTCCATGATCATCATCGGAAACTCGGTACCGCCGGGGTCGAGGCGATGGACGTTCGTGATCTGCGGATACGCGTACGGTCCGTAGATCGACTCGAGCCAGCGAAGCGCGAATAGTGTTCGCTCGACCGCGCGGCCCCCGCCCCACGTGGTATCATCGCCCGGTTTGAACAGCACGTGGATGGAGACGGTGTCCCACGTTTGGAAATTCGTTCGCGAAGCCTGCCGCACGTACGTCCCACCCTCGTAGCGATAGTCCGGCGACGCGCTCCACGCGAAATGATGGACGCCCTTGGCGAGAAATCGCACCGCGCGATAGCCCGGAGGAGCTGCAACGCCCGAAGGCTGCGCGGTCGGCACAGGCATGGGCCCCTCCGGCGTTTGGAGAGCGTAGGCATCCGACGCGAGATGCGGCGCGCCGTTGCGTGAAACACGCGCCCAACCGGGATCGCCCGATACGGGGACGCCGGTAGATGCCAACACCTGATCGTCGCGCACGATGAGCGTGACATCAAACGTCCCGTACTCGCCGTACAGCTCTCCCGCGGGCACGAGGGCGTTCGGTTCCCACCCCGCCCTATCATAGACCGCGACCTTGGGGAACCATTGCGCGAAGTCGTAGGTGCGACCACGCCGACCTTGTCGGCGCGTCACGGTCGACGGCCGCGCGTCCCAGGCGAAGCGAATCTCGACCGAGTCGTGCGGAGCAAGCGCCTTCGGCAGCTTGAAGTGAACGACCGTGCTATCTGGAGCGCCCGGATAGTCTACGACCACCGGGGTGCCTCCTACGACCGGCGCTTGCCGAAAGCGCTCGTACCCGTAGTTCGGCTCCGCGAGCTCCTGGAAGCGGACCCGGTTCTCTTTTGCGTCTCGCTCACTCCACTTGGAGCCGGGTCGAAAGGCGTTCAGGTACTGATGGAAGTACATCTCGCGGAGCGTGTCCGGCGAGTGATTCACGTAGGTCAATACGCCTTCAGCGCGCAGCCGGCTCTGTTCCTCGTCCAGCGTCGCCACGATCCGATAGTGAGTTCCCTGCTGCCAGTACCCGATCGTATCGCCCGAAGGCGGGGTGGTGGCGCCTTGGAATGCGGCCTGCTGCAGCAGGCTAAAGGTGAATAGCGTCAGGAGCATGCTTCGCCTTCATTACGTGTTGATTAACGGCTACCGACGCGCTCGTCAGGGGCGCGCATCGGACTCATATTCCGGAAACGGATGGTCGGCCCATCGTCGCACATCCTCACGACGAACCGTCTGCAATGTACTCGACCTGCATCTTCTGTAACCACACGCTGGGCACGAATGAAAGCGTCGAGCACTTCCCGATCGGACGCCGCATGGCTTTCGACGCGAGAAAGGGCAGACTGTGGGTCATCTGCTCCGATTGCGCGCGGTGGAACCTGACGCCTCTCGAAGAGCGATGGGAAGCAATCGAGGATTGCGAGCGTCTGTTCCGTGAGACACTCGTACGCGTCTCGACGGACAACATCGGCCTCGCGCGAATGCCGGACGGCCTGGAACTGATCCGAGTCGGTTCGCCATTGCGTCCGGAGTTCGCCGCGTGGCGCTACGGCCGACATTTCAGCACGCGCCGTCGCAGGACGCATGTCGTCGCCGCCACCGGCGTGGCCGCCGCGGCGATCGCCGGGATCGCCATCGGCCCGACCATCGCGCCTGCTCTCACGCTTGGCGCGATATCGATCGTGGCGGTTCCCGGGCTCACCACGGTAATGGGCGCCATCCCGATGATTGGGGTCCTCGCCGCGCGCGACTACGTTCAGCACGACCGTGTCGTCGCACGCCTGACGCATGGTCGCCGCGTCGTTACTGTCCGCGCAAAACACATCGGCGACGCCGAGCTCCGCGTGAACGGCGGCGCCGAATCGGCGCGTCTCGCCGTTCAGCACGACGCGGGCTGGTCCGAGTTCTCCGGCACCGAAGCCATCATGGCCACTGGCAAACTGATCTCGGGGGCCAACCGCTTCGGCGCGCCGCATACGAGCGTTCAGGACGCGGTCCGCGAGATCGAGAGCGCCGGCGACGCGAACGGTTTTCTCTCGGCGGCTTCTTCACGTAACAGCTGGCGCAGCGGCCGTATCCTATCGCTCGTGAACCGCTATCGCGGACTCGGCGCCATGAAGCTGTCGCCAACCGAGCGACTCGCGCTGGAAATGGCGGTGCACGAGGAGAGCGAACGCCGCGCCATGGAAGGAGAGCTCGCCGTACTGGAGACCGCGTGGCGCGATGCCGAGCAAATCGCCCAGATCTCGGACGACGAGCTCACTCCGCCGAAACTGTACGAGTAGAGAGCTTGTCATCCTCCGGCGCGAAGCGCCGGAGGATCTACTGTCTCGGGCTAGTTACTCGGTCAGGAGAGTAGATCCCCCGTCGCTTCGCTCCGGAGGATGGCGGGACAGCTCTACTTCACCGTAAAGTCTTTCGCTTGTACTTCCTGGCCGTTCACGAGGACGTGCAGCGTGTATTTGCCGGCCGGCCAGCCGCTCGGCTTCGCGATGTGGAATTCGGTGTACGCGTCGCCGGTCGGTGAAATGCTCTCCGTCCGCTCGTCGACGACCTGTCCGTCCTGGAACGTCCAGCGCCCGACGATTTGCGCGTTTTGCGCCGTTCCCGTCGTGTGGACGGACGCAAAGACGGTGTCCTTGGGCGAAAAGTTGTCCGTCTGATCGGCGATCTGCTTGTTCGCGTCGATCTTCTTCCCGATACGGACTTCGGTCACGGAGAGTGCGGCGGGCTGCGCGCTCGTGGCCGGGGGAACGACCGCGCCGCCCGCGCCCTGCGGTGTCGCTTGTTCCTCTTTCTTGCCGCACGCCGCAAGCGCCAGGAACGCCAGCGCGGCAACGACCGGCCGCATCGCTCGATTGTAACTCAGATATCGTGGCATGGCTCGCGCCTCACGCGTTCGGGGGAAGTGTCAGCACCTCACCCGGATGGATGAGATCAGGATTCTTGATCTTGTCTTTGTTGGCATCGTAGATCGCGTGCCATTTGTTGGCATCGCCGTACACGTGCTTCGCGATCTTCGATAGACTGTCCCCGCTCTTGACGGTGTACGTTGCCGGCTGCGCGGTCGGCGCTGTCGATGAGCTGCCGCCTTGTACGTCGGAAAAGTCGGCGACTGGCTTGTCGTTGTTGTCAGGCATCGGGTCGTCCTCCGGACAAATTGTTGAACAGGCTGCCGAGCAACCCGCCCACCTGCGGCGATTGTCGCGCCGCGCTCTGTGCCTCTTGCTGCAGCACGTTCCCCAACTGGCCGCCCGCACTCGTGGCTGGCTGGTTGCCGAACTGCCGGCGCGCGAGAATGCCGAGCAGAATCGGCGAGAGCATGAGCAGGAGTCGCTTGGTCCGATCGGCATCGAGACCGCTCGCCTGCTGCACGCCAGTCGTCACGGTATCGTGATGCGTACCGAAGATTCGGCCGAGCAGACCACCGCTCGACGGCGCGTCCGCGGGAGGACCAGCGGCGAGCAAACTGGCCACGTTGTCGGTAGCGTCCTGATGCGTGTTAATCGCTTGCCCGACGGTAGCTGCGCCCTCCGGCCGCGCCGCATGGCTCGCCATGCCCCCGAGGATCATCGGCAGCGCCGCGGAAACGGCTCGTTGCGCTACGTCGGGACTTACGCCCAGCTGCTGACTGATCTGGTCGATCTCGGTTGGCCCGAGATGTTGCTGCACTGCGTCGGTAATGGACATGCTGCCTCCATCGCGGAATGAAACGATCAAAGCTCTGCTGTCGCTGCAAAGTTTGATCCCGAATTCGGGCGATGGAGGATGGGCGGTGGGCGGTGGGCGGTGGCGGTTTAGAAATTACGCATCAGCTCGCGTTGAAAAACGACGCTGGGTGAGAAACGTGATCGTCTCTCACCCAGCGCGCCTTCATCGCCCATCGCCCATCGCCCATCGCCCATCGCCCATCGCCGGTCGTTACGGAATCACCGCACCTTTCTTCGCGGGATTCTTCACATAGGTATCGAACCAGGCGATCCAGCGGGCCCACTGATCGAGATCGCTCTCGCGCGTCGCTGGGCCGTGGTCCTCGTACGGATACATGTACAGCGCCGCCTGCTTACCCTGCCCTTGCAGCGCCTGCATCATGCGGATCGACGAGATCGGGTCCGTGCCGACGTTCTGATCCTCGAGCGAGTGGTACATGAGGATCGCGCCGCTCAAACGATCGGCGAAGACAAACGGCGACATCTCGAGGTACGTGTCCTTTGCTTCCCAGAACGTACGACGCTCGTTCTGGAAGTTGAACGGCGTGAGCGTGCGGTTGTACATGCCGTCGCCGGCGATGCCCGCCTTGAAGTACGG
>DATMHK010000244.1:0-4970 GCA_035554995.1 Gemmatimonadaceae bacterium | reverse complement strand
TGCTTCATCGCGGATCAAGTTGGTGGCGACCGCGAACAGCCAGCTTCGCTCACTCACGATCGCCTCCTCTTGCCGCACGGCGCGGAGGAACGTCTCCTGGGCAACCTCTTCCGCCCAATCGCGGTCCCCCAGCCGTCTCGTCAGGTAGCGAACGAGCGGCTGGTGGTACTCGCGAAAGAGGCGATCGAGATCAGTCACACCCGTCACCACGCTCGGGCGATGGTCGCTCGCATCGAAGCGGAGATTTCGCTCGCGCCCTTCGCCGCGTCGAGGCTGATCGCCACGCTCTTGCCGACGACGATCACGCGGTCGCCGAGCGCGAAGACCGAACGAAGCTCCGGCAGTTGGGTCAACAGATCGAAGTATCCCTTCGAGTACGGCTTGATGATGATCGTCTCCATGCCGGCGCGGAAGCGGACATCCGTCCAGACGCTGTCGCGCAGCGTGAAGGTGCGTGCGTCGATCCGCTTGGGACTCGCTCCGACATCGCCCCTGGCCATTCCGCCGGCTACCGGTGCGGCCGCTTTGATCGAGTCCAGCGACGCAATGTTTCCCACAGCGCGCTGCGCCGCCGCCGCCTTCGCCATTTCGAACCGCTGGTCGGCCGCCGGTGGCGCCGCCCCGCCGGCATTCGTTGGCGTCAGGATGCCGCGCCGGTTGGCGACGAGCTGCGGCTCCGTCACCAGATACGACGTGAACTCCGTTGGAATTCCATATCGCTCGCCAAGCATGCGAATCTCGTCGTCGATCTCTTGCGACGCGCCGTGCTTTCGCTTCTCGGCGCTCAAGTATCCCACACGCTGCGCCGCCCAGAGTCGCGCGACGAACTGGTTGTCACGTTCGCGGTCGGGCAAGTCGACGGTCGACGTCCAGCGCACCGGCGTGCCGCGCCGATTGCCCTCGACGACGACGCGCGCCTGCCCGTGTCCCGTGTATCGGGTCAGCGCGACGAGATCGTGGTCCGCAAAGAGATCGCTTGGCTGCGACGGGAGCATTTTCGACAGACGCGGATCGCCCTCGACGTGAATGCGCACGTCGGTCAGCACAGGACCCACCAGTCGATCGGCCACGATGCCGACGGTGCGTTCGACAGATTCGTCGGGACGCACGAATTGCGATGTGCCGCGTCCTTCGAGGGCCAGTGTCTCGAGCAGGCTCACGTTCACGTCCGACCCCAGACCGAAAGTAAAGATCCGGCGCGTGTCTCTCGACCGCGCGTTGGCGTCGGTTGCGATCGATGCCAGTCGGTCCGGCTGTCGCTCACCGATCGTTGGCTCGCCGTCGGTCAAGAAGAGAATGATTGGGAGCCGCCCGTCGGCGATGGCCGGACGCATGGCTTCGCGAAGCGCGCCTTCGATGTTCGTTCCACCCGACGCGTCGAGCGCATCCAGGTAGCGCATTGCCTGCCGAACGTTCGCATCGGTCGCCGACACGAATTCGTTTTGGAATGTTCGCACGTCGCTCGAGAAGTCGATGAGCCGGAACCTGTCGGCGGGGCGCAGCGTGGCGAGCAACTGTCGGCCGGCCGCGCGCGCCTGCTCCATCTTTCGCCCCGACATCGAACCGGAGACGTCGAGCACGAGCGTGATGTCGCGCGGGATCGCGTCGTCGCGCTGCGTCGCGGGCGGGGTCACGGTGATCAGTGCGAAGCCGTCTTCGTTACCCGGTGCGTAGGCGAGCGTCGAGATGGCGGCCGTGGCCCCACGACGAGCGGGCACGAGCAGTGTGACATCCTTGGCGTCGCCGCGCACGGCGACTTCCGTGCGATTGGCGCTGTTGTGGAAGTCGAGCTGATGCGTCGGCGAATACGGCGTTCCCAGCTCGGGTGTGCCTCGGTACGTCAACGTGAACGAGTTGCTGCCGTCGTCGCGTACGTTGGTCGTTCCCGGCGCGCCGCCGCGGAAGTAGTCGATGCGAAGCGCGTCTCCTTCGCGCGACGCGACGCTCTGAAAGCGCACGACGATGCGCTTCTCTTCGCCAGGGTTAATTGGGAAGATTCGCGCGCGCAAGAGGCCGTGTCCCATCCACTCGACGAGCGCCGGATCGCGCTGCGCGCGCACGATCGCTTCATAGATCCCGCGGGCCTGGCTCGCGTTCATCGTCTCGCCCGACACGAGCTCGCCGTTGATCGAGAGTTTCAAATCCTGGAAGGCCGCGTTCGCCGGCAGCGGAAACAGGTAGTCGGCCTCGCCGACCACTCCGCCGCGATTGACGAACCGCTCTTCCACCTCGTAGCGGAGCACGCGGTCGGCGAGATCCACGCGGACGTCGCTCCGCGTGCGCGCGATGTTCTGCCGGCAATCGCGAATCGGCGGTGCCACGGCCGGTCGCCCTTCGACAGGTATGATGCCGATACCGCAGGGCCGTGGAACGATCCACCCCTGGGCGAAAGTCGGTCGAGACAGCACGGCGACGATGAGTGGCACGCCCACTTCGACGCGGTGCAATAAGCTCCAGCGCATGACGAGTCCTTGAGTCTTGTGACTAGGAGACGTCATTGGCGGGGAAACTTGCACATCACGCACGAAAACGACGGAGCTCGCGCCCCGCCGTTTCGCTTTCGTGATATCGGCGTTACTCCCCCCCCACCCAACCACACATCCGTGCCGCACTTGCGTTTGAAGCATCGACCGTACCAAGGGCCACAAACGCTCGAAATCTTCGACGGCCCAAATGGCGTGGCACGCCACTTCCCTTAACAGCCCAACGAAGGGGTCAAGGCACCACCGTTTCAAATTCAACCGGCTGTACCGATGCGCTCTCGCGTTTCCGCAACCATCAGCTTCTGCCTCGGCGCGCTCGGGACGGGCGCGGCGATCGTAGTCGGTGGCTGCGCGCAGGCGTCACGGCCGGGCCTGGCGGGCGTGAATCCTCCGCCCGAGGAATCGAGCTTCTATCGACTCGCATCCAGCAGTGCCCGATCGACGACGATCTATAGCTCTCCGACAGTTTCCTTCGCGCTCGATCGCATCGATCAGCGCGACATGCCGCTCGATCAAACGTATCGCCACCCGGCGACAGGAAAGGGAGTCACCGTTTACGTGTTCGACGGCGGGGTTTCGCAATCGCACCCGGAGCTCGAGGGACGCGTGCGAATCGGCTACAGCGGCTTCCCCGACGATCAGAAAATCTGTAATCCGCACGGCACCGCCGTCGCCGGCGCAATTGCCGGCTCGACTCTCGGTGTCGCGCCCGACGTCGATATTGTCGACGTGAAGATGGTGCAGTGCGACAAGCTGCGCGGAACGATCAAGGCGATCGTCGACGGCGCGCACTGGGTCGTGCAGGACCATAAGCTCCATCCGGGGCCGGCCGTCGCCAACTGGTCGTTCATCGCCGATACGGCCGCGCGCATTCCAGCGCTCGACACCGCGGTCGCCGAGCTTCGCGCGGCGGGAATCCCGGTGGTCGTATCGGCGGGCAACTTCGACATCGACGCCTGTCACGTGTCCCCCGGAAACTCCGAGGGCGTGATCGTCGTCGGCGCGTCCGCGGTGAGCGGTGAGCGACAATCGGACGGCTCGACCAAGCTCGTCGACCGCCGCTCGCCCGGAACGGCGTTCGGACCGTGCGTCGACGTCTACGCGCCGGGCGATTCCGTCCTGCTGCCGAGCATCGACCGCAACGGCGGGTCGATCTCGCAGCTCTGGAACGGCACGTCGATGTCGGCCGGGTTCGTGAGCGGCGCGGCTGCGCTCTACCTCGAGGCGAATCCCAACGCCACGCCGGATCAAGTGGCCGAAGCGCTTAAACGGAACGCCACACTGAATGTTCTGCGAGATACGCGGACGACGGTATCGAGAATGCTTTATGTAGGGACGCGCGACACGCGGTTGCTTGCCCGTACCGCGGCGCGGCGATGAACGTATAGATGCACGTTGTTCGAAGCTCGAGCGGATGTTCGCCCCGGCGGACATCCGCTCGCGCGCGTTTGGCCGGCGGCCACTAACTTTTCTCGCGCGTATTCTTCGAATCAACCAGCACGGCCCACCGCCTACCGCCCCCCCCCGCGCCCCATGGCGAGCGATCTCGACCTCCTCTGCATCAACACCATTCGTACGTTGGCCATGGACGCCGTCCAGAAAGCGGAGTCAGGCCATCCCGGTACGCCGATGGCCCTGGCGCCGCTCGGCTATGTGCTGTTCACGCGCACGATGCGCTTCGATCCGTCGGATCCATCGTGGCCCGATCGTGACCGCTTCGTTCTCTCCTGTGGCCACGCATCGATGCTGCTGTACAGCTGTCTCTACCTGAGCGGCTACGACCTCACGCTGGACGACATCAAGCAGTTCCGTCAGTGGGAGAGCCGGACACCCGGGCATCCCGAATACGGCTACACGCCCGGCGTCGAGACGACGACCGGCCCGCTCGGCCAGGGCCTGACCAACGCCGTCGGCATGGCGCTCGCGGAAAAGCTCCTCGCCGCCGAGTTCAACCGCGACGGCCACGACGTCGTCGACCACCGCACCTACGTGTTCTTCGGCGACGGTTGCCTGATGGAAGGGATCAGCCACGAGGCATGCGCGCTCGCCGGCGCCTGGAAGCTCGACAAGCTGATCGCCGTCTACGACGACAACGGCATCTCGATCGACGGCGCCGTCGCGCCTTGGTTCATCGACGACACGCCGAAGCGATTCGAGGCGTACGGCTGGCACGTGATCGCCAACGTCGACGGCCACGACGTCGACGCGGTCGACGCGGCGATCGCCAAGGCGCGCGCGAGCACCGGCAGGCCGACGCTGATCTGTTGCAAGACGACGATCGGCAAGGGAGCGCCGACGCGCGCCGGCACCGCCAAGGCGCACGGCGAAGCGCTCGGCGTCGACGAAGTGAAGGCGACGCGCGCGGCGCTGGGCTGGCCGCACGCGCCGTTCGTTCTGCCCGACGAGGTCTACGCGGCGTGGGACGGAGGCGAAAGCGGCACGGCGGCCGAGTCGGAGTGGCGCGGCCGCTTCGACGCCTACGCGAGC
>DATMHK010000243.1:0-4458 GCA_035554995.1 Gemmatimonadaceae bacterium | reverse complement strand
GTTGCCACACGCGTGCTCCGTGAAGCGGCGCGCGCCATCTGCGCGCCCTCGGACAGCTCGAGCTGCACGTCCTGTCCGGCTTTCACTTTCTTCTCGAGACCGGAGCGCCACGTCGCGAAGCGATCGGTCCACGCTTCGACCGTGAACTTCCATCGGCCGATGCGGTCGACGACGAACGCGCCGTACCACCGATCGCTGTCATGGTCGTACAGCATCGAAGACGGCGACCAATCGGCGTCGCCCGGGCCCATGGACATCACGCGGCCGCCAAGCGTGTCATGACCGGCTTGAATCAGGTCTGCGCCGACCGAGACCCGGTCGCCGACGATTCGCTTTACGGGGTGCCGTCCGCCATCGAGTTGCGGCGTAATGCATTCGATGACGATGAATTCGGCGCGGCGCGGGCTCGAGCGCCGCTCGGTCTTTCTCGTGGCCACTGTGGTGGATGTGCGCAGTTCGTCGGGCATGAGTGGCCCGGTCCACGGGCTCGCAACATCCGGGCCTGTCCGGGCCGCTCGGGTTGCACGCCCAGGCAGCCCGGAGTACATCATTCATTGTTGCCGGTTATCACTCGGCCGGCCGCTCCATCTCTTCCGGCTCCCACCCGGAGGTTCTGTATGCTCAGTCGGTTGACCACATCGCGCCGCTCGCACTTGTCGGTGGTCGTGGGCTTTATCCTGCTCACGCTCCTCACGCTCGTTTTGCTCGCCGTGACCCCTGCCGACGGCAGAAGCGCGCTCGCCCGCTTCAGGGCGTTCACCGTCCGTGAATACCTGCTTCCGCATAAGGACGCATTCCCGCACGACCCCGCCGTGGCCGCGGATGGCGGCGTGTACTTCGCCGACCAGCAGGGCCACTACATCGGCCATCTCGATCCGGAGACCGGAAAGGTCACCGAATACCCGACGCCGGCGGCGAAATCCGGCCCGCACGGGATCATCGTCGCCCCTGACGGCGGCGTGTGGTACACCGGGAATGCGATCGGCAACATCGGAAGACTCGACCCCAAGACCGGGAAGATCACCGAGTTCAAGACGGGCGAGCCCGCCACCCGGACCGGCGCCTGGGACCCGCACACGCCGCTCTGGATGAACGGCATGCTCTGGTTCACCGCGCAGAACTCGAACAAGTACGGCACGCTGAACCCCGAGACCGGTGAGGTGACGATCCATGACGTCCCCACGCCCGGTGCGAAACCGTACGGCCTGCAGCGCGCACCCGACGGTTCCCTCTGGATCGCCATGTTCGGAACGAACAAGCTCGGACATCTCGACCCGAAAACCGCCAAGCTGACCGAGATCGATCTTCCGAACGCCGCCACGCGCCCACGGCGGTTGGCCATTACCTCCGACGGCCGCATCTGGTACTCCGATTACTCGCGCGGCTACCTCGGCATGTACGATCCGAAAACGAAGACCGCGAAAGAGTGGGCAACGCCTAATACCAAGCCGGATGCCGGCTCAGCGCCCTACGGTATCGGCATCGCCCCGGACGGTGCGGTCTGGTTCAACGAAGCGAGAAACTCTACGATGGTCCGCTTCGATCCCAAGACGGAGCAGATGGAAGTCGTTGCCGTTCCCACAAAGGGCTCGGTGATCCGAAACGTCACCGTCGACTCGACGCGCCATCGACTCTGGCTCGCCGAAAGCGGAATCAGTCGCCTGGGGCGGATCGACTTGAAATAGCGGACGAATCCACGCCGCGGCGCTGTCGCGCCAGCAGCCGCGGAAGCAGCGACAACAAGATCAAGAGGGCGCTCGCGAGCAATAGGCTTGCGAGCGCCCTCGTCTTTCCGCCACCCACACCCTCGACCAGGCTGTCGGCGAAATAGTTGTAGATCAGCGTCGACGGGATGATGCCGATCGCCGTTGCCAGCATGAAGACGCCGAACGGCGACCGCGCGAGCCCGGCGACGAAGTTCACCGTACCGAGCGGGATGACTGGCAGAAGTCGCAGCCTCAACAGTCCATGAAAGTGATTTGCCTGACCCACCGCGGCATTCGCGCGTTCATAGCGCTGCAGCCACCGGGTGACGACGTCGCGGCCGATCGTCCGGGCGATGGTGTAGCCGATCATCGCACCGATCATCGCCCCGACCCAGCTCAAGGCACTGCCCATCAAGGTGCCGAACAGCGCTCCCGCAGCGACCGTGAATGGAAGTCCGGGGAATCCGACCGATGTTCCGAACGCGTAGACGACGACGAACACGATCGCGAAAGCCCAAACGCTGTGCGATTGCCGTATTCGGTCGAGGTGCTGAACCGTGTGGCGGTAGTTGAACCAGCCCAGGCGATAGCCGATGTATGAGCCGACGAGGAGCAACACGGCAAGCCCGGCAATTCGGATGACGGCGGCTTGCGTGCGTGGCGGATCGGCGATTCCCGTGAAGCGTCGGACCATGGGCCGACGCTAATACACGAGCCGTGCCTTGATTCGCCTCAGGGACGGCAGGGCGCGCGCGTCACCCGCACCCGCACCGTCCGATCTCCCGAGCTCGCCACGCCGACCGGGCTTCCGGCGGTGAGCACGAGCGACACGGGTTGATTGCCGGCGGAACTGAACGTCACGCTCGCCTCCGTAGACGAGAGCTGTCGCCACACCAGCGGCGGCTTGGTGGAGTCCGCGCTGACGAAGAAAGCACGACGCGCCGCATCCATCTGCCGCGATTCCGGCGACGGCCGCGTCAGCGCGAAGCTCGCCGGCAATCCGCGCGGCATCTCGGTCCCGCTCGATGAGTCCGCGCTCAAGCTGTAACACCCTGCGAACGTGTTCACCGAATCGGCGCGCTGCGCCGCCAACGCCGTCGGTGCTGGAACGACATTGCCACGTGCGAGTCCACCCGCGACTGACGGTGGCGCTGCGGCGCTCGCTCTCGCCACAACTTCCTGCGCCGCGACGCGAGCCTTTGCTAGTACGCGCGTCGTCGTGTCGGGTGCCGCGGCCGCGGCGGCGTCCGCGACATCACGCCGTTGCGCCGTGGTCTCGCGCCGTTCGCCGACCGTCTGCGCCCGCGGTGCGGGAAGGATCTCCGTCTTCTGCGGTCGCCTGTTCGAGGCGCTGGCGACCGAAGCCCTGGCGCCCCCCACCCCTGCTGGCACCTTGATGCTGTCGAGCGTTACTGAGCGCGCCAACGGCGCGGCGGCCGGTGTCGCTGGCTTGATAGCATCCGCAGTCACGCCGCTATCGGCCTCGATGCTCGGCGACGATGACGAGCGGAGCGTCAGCGTCGTGCTGACGGCCAACAAGATCGTCGCCGCCAAAGCGGCGCGGCCAGGCGTCAGGCGAAGACGGCCCCACGCCGACGATCCGGTGGGTCCGCGCGTCGTACGCCCCGGGATGACCCCACCCGGAACGTCGTCCAGCGCCGACACGATTCTCGCCGATCCGGCGATGATGCCTCGCGCCTCGGCGACTGCGGCCGCACAGCTCACGCACTCGGCGGCATGCTTTGCCACCTGCTCGGCGTCGAGCTGTGGGAGCGCGCCGTCCAGCCACGCGTGGATTGTTCCCTCGTCAAGATGCTGCATGAGAACCTCGTCCTTCTTTGTGCGCGGTGCTTTCCTGTAACGATTCGTACGCTTCGACCAGGCGCCGCCGCGCGCGCGCCAATGTCGTCCCGACCGACGCGACGGACAACTCGAGTGCCGCGGCGATCTCGGTGTAATCGAGCCCTTCCTCTTTCATCAATAGTGCTTCGCGGTCGCGCTCCGAAAGCATCTCGATCGCGCGCCGGGCCATCGCCGCTTCCTGCGCGCGTTCGATCGTGAGCGGCTCCGGCTCGACGGCTTCCTCTGCCCGCGCTTGCTCTCGCAGAAGTTCGAGATGCTTTCGGCGGCGGGCGTCTCGCCGTGCTTCATCGCGGATCAAGTTGGTGGCGACCGCGAACAGCCAGCTTCGCTCACTCACGATCGCCTCCTCTTGCCGCACGGCGCGGAGGAACGTCTCCTGGGCAACCTCTTCCGCCCAGTCGCGGTCCCCCAGCCGTCTCGTCAGGTAGCGCACGAGCGGCTGGTGGTACTCGCGAAAGAGGCGATCGAGATCAGTCACACCGTCACCACGCTCGGGCGATAGTCGCTCGCATCGATGCGGAGATCTCGCCCGCGCCCTTCGCCGCGTCGAGGCTGATCGCCACGCTCTTACCGACGACGATCACCCGGTCGCCGAGCGCGAAGACCGAACGAAGCTCCGGTAGTTGGGTCAGAAGATCGAAGTATGCCTTCGAGTACGGCTTGATGATGATCGTCTCCATGCCGGCGCGGAAGCGGACATCCGTCCAGACGCTGTCGCGCAGCGTGAAGGTGCGTGCGTCGATCCGCTTGGGACTCGCTCCGACGTCGCCCCTGGCCATTCCGCCGGCTACCGATGCGGCCGCTTTGATCGAGTCCAGCGACGCAATGTTTCCCACAGCGCGCTGCGCCGCCGCCGCCTTCGCCATTTCGAACCGCTGGTCGGCCGCCG
>DATMHK010000242.1:0-7033 GCA_035554995.1 Gemmatimonadaceae bacterium | reverse complement strand
CCAAGGCCGCTGAAGTGGAGCGGCGGTGAGCAATGTGAATCGCGCGCGACCGGTGGGTTCGCGATGGTTGCGGGGTGGGCGTCGCGTTCGATTCGGGGTAGCGTTACACCAGCGTTACACGCTATCGCGCAACCTTACGCTAGCGTCCGTGCGAGAGCAAGTGAGAAAGTGTGCTGGCAACGATAGCAACTGTTTCAATCGCCGGTCGCGTCACGTCCAGCGACCATTGCAGGAAAACATTCGCTGCGAGGTGGTCTGGGCGAAGCAGAAGCTCCAGCGCGGCGAGCTCGTTGACGACCGTCGCCAAAATTGCGTACAAGATGGCGGGGAGACCGTTCTTCCTATGGTACGAGAAGGTGCGTGCTCGTGCCGAGCAAGGGGAACGCGACGCCAGGCGGCTGTCGCGTAATAAAGGATAGAGAATTCAGCCGCAACGACTCCGGTAACTTGCCCTGGTACTGAGGGCGGCGTCCATGCGGCGGGGCCAATAGCCGGGCTTTGACCCATCGGCCGAAAGGTACCGCCAGGCATACAGTTCCCGAACAGCGGCTGTGAACGGCTGATGTTGCTCGGCGACGGACAAGCCTGACAGTTTCCGGGGACCGGCCAATGGCGCCGTTCATCCACCGGGCGAACTCCATATGACGAGCAGGCGAGAATTTCTCAGGAACACGGGCGTGGCCGCGGCGATCGCCGCCGCGAACTCGGCACTCTCTCCCGTCTTCACGCGCGCGCTCGGCGCGCAGCCCGCGTATCCGCGCGGAGTCGGGGCGTTCGAGGAGCTCCCGATCAAGGAGCTCTTGGCGGACGCCCTCAACGCGGCGAAGGGCGCCGGTGCGTCCTGGGCGGACGCGCGAATCGGCCGGTACCGACAGAACTTCGTCGGAACGCGCGAGAAGCAGATCGTCCAGGTCGGTGACACCGATTCGATCGGGATCGGCGTGCGCGCGCTCGTCAACGGTGCGTGGGGCTTCGCCGCGTCGCAGACGCTGACGCGTGATGGCGTGGCAGCCGCGGCGCGCGAAGCGGCAGCGATCGCGAAGGCGAACCAAATTCCCGGCGCGGCTCCCGTCGTACTGGCGCCGGCGCCGTCGTTCCCCAACGCGACGTGGAAGAGCTCCTACTCGGTCGATCCGTTCACGATCCCGGTAGAGCAGAAAGCACAACTGTTGATGGACGCGAACACCGAGGCGATGAAGGTTCAGAACGTCAAGTTCGTGAACAGTTTCCTCTTCTTCATTCGCGAAGACCGCAACTACGCCAACACGGACGGTTCCGTCATCACGCAAACGGTCATCCGCAGCTGGGTGCCGTTCACGGCCACCGCGGTCTCTCCCGACTTCAGCGATTTCCAATCGCGCAGCAACACGGTACAGCCGGCCGGGCGCGGCTGGGAGTTCATCCTCGCGGCCGATCTTGTCGGCAACGCCCGGAAGTGGGGCGAGGAAGCGGCCGAGAAGCTCAAGGCGAAGCCGGTGGACGTCGGGCGGTACGATCTCGTGCTTCATCCGTCGCACCTGTGGCTGACGATTCACGAATCCATCGGCCACCCGACCGAGTTGGACAGAGCGATGGGCTACGAAGCCAATTACGCGGGAACGAGCTTCGTGTCGCCGCCGGAGAAAGTCCTCGGCACGCTCAAGTACGGTCCCGAGATCATGAACATTCAAGGCGACCGAACGCAGGAAGGCGGCTGCGGCACGATCGGATGGGACGATGACGGCGTTCAGGCCGAGTCGTTCCTCATCATCAAGAACGGCATCTTCCACGATTACCAAACGAGTCGCGAGCAGGCGCCATGGCTCGAATGGTATTACAAGAAGAACGGGATGCCGGTGAAGTCGCACGGCTGCTGCAACGCGGACAACTGGAGCAGCGTGCAGTTCCAGCGCATGCCGAATGTCTCACTGCTGCCCGGCGAGAAAGACACGAGCTGGGACGACATCATCGCCGGTACGGATCGCGGGATCGCCATTGTCGGCGACGGTTCGTTCTCGATCGACCAGCAGCGCTACAACGCGCAGTTCGGCGGCCAGGTGTTCTACGAGATCAAAGGCGGCAAGCTCGCCGGAATGCTCAAGGACGTCGCCTACCAGATGAAAACTCCGGACTTCTGGAACTCGATGGACATGATCGGCGGCAAGTCGAGCTACATGATGGGCGCGAGCTTCTTCGACGGGAAAGGCCAACCGGGGCAGATCGGGTCCGTGAGCCACGGATGTGTCCCGGCGCGCTTCCGGAACGCGAACGTGATCAACACCGGGAGGAAGTCCTGATGAGCGCCCGGAACTATACCCATCGGGCCGATTCCCGTGTGCTGAGCCGCGAGCAGGCGCAGGCACTGGTCGACCGAGTATTGAAGATGTCTAAAGCGGACGCCGTTCAGGTGAACGTCGGCGGCGGTTATACCGCCAACATCCGATTTGCCGACAACCGCATCTCGACCGCGGGCGGCGTCTCGACGGCGAACGTCGCGATTCAAAGCTCGTTCGGCCCGAAGCACGCCGTGACGCAGACGAACGATCTCTCGGACGAAGGGCTCACGCGTGCCGTGCAACAATCCGAGGCGCTGGCGCGTCTCGCGCCCGACGATCCGGAAGCGATGCCGCCGCTCGGTCCGCAGCAGTACGACGCCGTGAACAGCTACTTCGACGCGACGGCCAAACTTGGCCCCGAAGGCCGCGCCGAAGCGGCGCAAATGGCGATCGTGCCGTGCAAGACGGCGGGCGATCTGAAAGCCGCCGGCTTTCTGCAGACGGGAATCGGCGCCGGTGCGGTCGGCAACAACAAAGGTCTCTTCGCGTATCAGGCGAGCACGTCGGCGAACTACACGGTCACCGTTCGCACAACCGACGGCACGGGCTCCGGCTGGGCGGGAGCGGACCATCCCGACTGGTCACAGCTCGACGTGAGAGACGTGGCGCAGCGCGCCATTCAAAAGGCGCGGCTGTCGCGGAATCCGGTCGCGATCGAGCCGGGCCGCTACACCGTGATCCTCGAACCGCAAGCGGTTGGCGATCTGGTGCAGTTGCTCGCATTCTCGCTCGATGCGCGCTCGGCGGACGAGGGACGCAGCGCGTTCTCGAAGCAGGGTGGCGGAACGAAGATCGGAGAGAAGGTCGTCGACGAGCGCGTCACCCTCTTCTCCGATCCGACCGACCCGCAGCTCCTCAGCAACGCGTTCGACGGCCAGGGCATGGCCGCGCACCGGCAGGTGTGGATCGACAAAGGCGTGCTCAAGAAGCTCACCTATTCGCGCTTCTGGGCACAGAAGCAAAACAAAGAGCCCGATGCCGGAACGAACGCCGTCAAGTTCCAAGGCGCCACGACGACGACCGAGGATCTCATTCGCTCGACGCCGCGCGGCGTGCTCGTCACGCGGCTCTGGTATCTGCGGCAGGTTGATCCACGAACGGTGCTCTACACCGGCCTCACGCGCGACGGCACGTTTCTCATCGAGGACGGCAAGATTACGAAAGCGGTGAAGAACATGCGATTCAACGAATCGCCGCTCTTCATGCTCAATAATCTCGAGGGAATCGGGAGGGCGCTGCGTGTCGCGGGGACCGAGGCGGGTGGCGACGTGGTGATGCCCGCCATCAAGGTCCGCGACTTCAACTTCACGAGCCTGTCGGACGCGGTGTAGCGGGGGGGACGTCGCTTTCCACGCTGATCGGCTCGACCAGCTCGAGATACGCACCCACACGGCGCGCTAAATCCGACGGGCTGACCGGCTTTCGAATGAAACCGTCGAACGACGCGCGTTCGCCAAGGTCGGCGGACGAGTCCACGCGCGCGGAGAACGCCACCAGCGGAATCCCGCGTGTTATCGGGTCCGACTTGAGCACACGGCTGGCTTGCCAGCCGTCCAACCCAGGCAACCCGATGTCCATGAGGACGAGGTTTGGGTGAACGGTCCGCGCGAGGCGCACGGCCTCGTGGCCGGTGCGCGCCTCCTCCACATGGTACCCAAAATGTCGAAGGACGAGGCCGTACACTCGACGCGCGTCGTCGTTGTCCTCCGCGAGCACGACCACCGGCTTGCGCACGTCGCCCGCCTGGGTCAACGCTTGCTCGTTTTTGGTTCCGACGATCTCCGCCACTGACTCTCGTTGTCTCACCACCGCCCCCACGCCCGGCTGCTCGCGGTGAGAAATGCAGAAAGCAGACCGAAAAGGGAGCAAAGGTGGACTTTAGGGGAATGATTTTCCGGGGGGTCCAGTCGCGAAGCCCATACATTTCGGGTGACCCCACCCCCGGCGGGCCTAGTTAGGCGAAGTGACAGCCCCTAGCCCCTCGAGGCCTACTCTGTCGAGTCTACCGCTGCCACACCCTGCTCAGACCGCCGCTCTCGACGCAAAGGCGATCAGTCGTGCGAAGCTTGGCGATATCGGTGCGTTTACCGAGATCGTCCAGGCGTATTACGCGCGCTGCTTGCGTTTTGCGCGCGCGATGCTGGTCGAGCCGGACGACGCGGAGGACATGGTTCAGGAAGCATTCGTTCGGCTGTATCGAGCGCTTCCTAGGTACGAGGAGCGTCAACGCTTCGAGTCCTGGCTCTTTCAGATTCTTGGCAACTGCTGCCGCACGGCGAACTCGGTCGCGCAACGCAACGCCGCGCGCCTGGTGACGGACGACGACCTGCTCGAGCGAATTCCCGCCGAGAGCCGGGCCGACGACGATGCGCCGAACGCCTGGGGAGACAGCGTGCGTCACGCGCTCGCCGAGCTGCCCGAACACAATCGTGAGATTTTCCTGTTGCATTACATCGAAGGGTTTTCGTACGACGAGATCGAGCGCATGACGGGCGTCCGCCAGTCGGCGCTCAAGATGCGCGTCAAACGCGCGAGCGATTTCTTGCGCGCGCGGCTCTCGCGAGGTGATAAGTCGTGAGAAATACGCGCGATTTCCGTGACGGCGCCGATCCCGTGGTTCGTCGCGCGATCGACGAGCTCCAGCGCCTTCCAGCGGTGGCGGACGACGCGGTGGCCAACGTTGTGTCGGCCGCGGCGGCGGCGCGCCTTCTTCCTCCCGCGGACGAGCCAGTTTTTCCAGCGCCGCAACGCGGCTGGGGCCGCATTGCGCTTGCTGGCGGCCTCGTCGCCGCAGCGGCGTTCGCCGGATTCATCATTCGCGGGACGGTCACAGCACCGCCTGGTTCCCCTGCTCGAGTTGCCACGACGACGGCGATCGCGCCGGTCGCGTACTCAACGGAGAGCGCGGTGGTGCCGATCATCGAGCAGTTCGTGTTCAAGGCGCCGACGGCGCGACGCGTCGCCGTGATCGGCGACTTCAATCGCTGGGACCCGTCCGTTGCGCCGATGGCGCGCTCATCAGACGGCGAGCTTTGGTCGCGCAGCATTCCGATCATGCCCGGCCGCCATACCTATGCGTTCATGGTGGACGATTCGATTCTAGTTCTCGATCCACGCGCGCCGAAAACGCGGGATCCGGATCTTGGCGCCGAGGGATCGGTCCGCATCGTGGGGCGACCGTGATGCGAGCAGCTCGGGTTTACGCGGTCGCCCTATCATTTGCCGCGCTCCGTGTCGTCGGGGCGCAGGACTCGCTGCGATTCGTTGGCGCCGACGCGGTGACATCGCGCCAGGTGTCGCAGATCATTGAGGCGGCAGCAGCGGACGGACTGCCTGCCGGCGTAATTCTGTCCAAGGCGCGCTTCGCGCTCGCAGTGCGCACGCCCGGACCCAAAATCGTGGATGCGGCCAAGGCCGTGGCGGCACGGCTCGTCATCGCGCGCGGCGCGATCGCTCCGCACGACCTCGAAGGTGACCTGGCCGGTGCCGAGGCTGCCTTGAGCTACGAGGTGCCCGCGGAGATTCTGAGGCGCATCAGTCTCGCGAGACCGAAAGAGACAATCGCGGTGCCGCTGGGAGTGCTCACTCAGCTGGTAGCGGACCGGGTCCCCGCGAAGCGCGCCGGCGAGATTGTGGAGGGATTGCTTCGGCGCGGCGCGACGATGACTCAGATCGCCGACCTGGGCAACACGGTCGACGCTGATGTCAAGATTGGCGGATGGAAGGCGATCGACGCCGCCAACATGCGCTACAACAATCTTGCGCCGCACCTCGCTCCGATGCCCGCAAATGCCGCGGCAGCGGACAACGCCGGCTTCGCGACCTCAGGTCCCAAGAAACCCTAAAAAGCCCGGAACCTGAGACGGGCCGCGCGCATATTTTGGAGGCATGCGCCGAGCTCGGCTCCTTCTTTTTCTCTTTTGCCAGTTCGGCGCTATGGCACCGCCGGCGCATCTCGATGCGCAGGTCGAGAGTAGTGTCGAGTTGGGCGCGTCGCGGCTGCGTCAAGCCAACGTCCCGACGAGCAACGCGCTCTCGGGTGGCGCGACACTGGACGTTCTCGGCGACCGGAGCCAGCTGCGCGCAAGCGTACTGGCATCGCGTCAAACGGAATCGCGCTGGACGGGACAAGCCGCACTTTTCGGTTCAATCACTGGCAACTCACCGTCGTCATGGTGGCAGCTCGATGCCACCGCCACCGACTACGCCCAGACGTCTTCAGGGCCAACGACGAGCTTCGAGGCTGCCGCGCGCGCTCGCGCTGGTTCGGGCCTGCGTGGGGTCGCGTTCGGATTTGGGGGCGGGACATCCCTGACCGGTGGACACAGTGGGGGGGTGCAGCGAGCGCTCGGTGACGGCTGGTGGGTCCTCGATCGTGAACGGTTTGTCGCGAGCCTCGGCTGGACGCGCGCCAACCCTCCGCTTTTCCTGTCGGGTTCGATCTCGTACACGGATCTGTCGGCCGGTTGGCGCCATGAGGCAGGAGCGCTCTCGCTCGGACTGAGCGCCGGCCTGCGTTTCCAGTCGAGGGGCGGTCCGGATACGGACTCCTGGCAACTTTTCGACGCGGGCGTGTGGTTCGCGCCTCACGCGGCGTTCGTCGTCACGGCGGGCAGAACCCTCGCCGACTACGTGCGGGGGACGCCGCGGACGACGTGGGTAGCCGCGGCGATCCGATTGTCGCCGAACCGACACCTGTCGCTCGTCCGCCCCGCGAC
>DATMHK010000241.1:0-5608 GCA_035554995.1 Gemmatimonadaceae bacterium | reverse complement strand
CGTGATGACGCGCAGCCTGCCGGAAGAGATGTTCGGTCGTCTGTCAACGACGCTCCTGTTGATTGGCTCGGCCATTGGCCTCGTCCTCGTTCTGGCTTGCGCGAACACGGCGAACCTGATGCTCGTGCGAGCGAGCGTGCGCGCCAAGGATCTTGCGGTACGCGCGGCGCTTGGCGCGGGCGCCTGGCGTCTCGCTCGTCATCAGTTGAGCGAGGTCGTAGTTCTCGCGGCCGCCGCCGGCGCCGGGGGTGTGGGGCTCGCATCACTGTTTGTACGCGCCCTCAGACCGTACGCCTCGCAGCGACTTCCCTTCTCCGGCGACTTTCACGTCGACGCACGCGTCGTGACGTTCGTCGTCGCGCTGGTGATTGTGGTGGTCGTGCTCGTCGGCCTGCTGCCCGTCATGCAGATCGTGCGAGGCAGCCTCATCGCGCGTCTACGCGGGGGAGCAGGACCGCGCGCTCACGGCATCGCGGAGCGACGGACCCGCGATATCCTGGCGACGGCCCAGATGGCACTGGCGATTGCCGTCCTCATTGGGGCCGGATTGCTGATCCAGAGCCTACGGCGCCTGTCTGGCGTTTCGCTTGGCTACGATCCCGACGTTCTGTCGTTCTCGATGGCGCCGCCGGCACACCGATACGACGCGCCCGGAGACGCCGCGGCGCTGTACAAGCGCATCATGGACGCGACGTCGTCGATTCCCGGTGTCCAGGGTGCGGCCGCCGCAGGCGGTGCGCTGATCTCGACGAGAGTCGAGACCGACGTTGCGCAACGCGCCGCCGCACCGGAAGCGCTCTATCACCCGGTGTCGGCCAACTACTTCGATCTCTTCCGCATTCGGATCGTCGCGGGCCGTGGGTTCACGGAACAAGATGTTCGTGCGCCGGCCGGCTTCGTCGTCACGGAGAACCTCGCGCGAAAACTGTGGCCGACCGGCGCGGCGATCGGACAGCGGATCACGGTTCGCCGACAATCCCAGGCGCGTGCCGATGTCGGCCAACCAATCACGCTACCGGTGATCGGCGTCGTAGCCGACCACCGCGCGGCAGGCGCCGAGAACGACCCGCCGATGCAGGTGTTCTTGCCGTACACGCTCGAGGTGTGGCCGTGGATGACATTCGTCGTACGCGGTCCGCAGACGGCGGCCGTCGCGGCGCAAATCGATCGCGTCATCCACGACGTCGAGCCCGGAATCACGTACCTCGGACAGAAACCGACGCCGCGCATCGAGAGCTTCAGCCAACGGCTGCGGAGTCCGCGCGTGTTCGTCATGAGCTTGATGACGACGTTCGGCGTCATCGCGCTGTTCCTGGCGGCAATCGGCCTCTATGGCATCGTCGCCTACGGCGTGACGCAACGGATGCACGAATTCGGGTTGCGGATCGCCGTCGGGGCCACCTCGGCCGACGTTCGGCGGCTCGTGATGCGCCATGTCGTACGTCTCGTTTCCGTTGGCGTCGTGGTGGGCCTGGTCGCGGGCGCAGCGGGTTCGCGTCTCGTGCGGTCGATGCTCTTCGAGACCAACGTCAACGACTCGGCGACGCTCGTCATGGTGCCACTGCTGCTCGTCGGGGTGGCGATCGTGGCGAGTCTGGCGCCGGCGCGGCGGGCGGGCTCAGTCGATCCGATCATTGCGATCCGCGGGGACTCATGAGGCTCTCTATCGGGACGCGCTGCTGAACTACATGACGCAGAGGCGCAGAGAACGCGGAGACGCAGATGAGCGTCGCGGGCACTCACACCTTCGCGCACAACGAGCCCGGACGAACTTTTCTTTGGGACTGCCGCTCGGGAAACTTCTTGTGGCGTCCCGAGCGTCGCTCTCAAGAAAACCCGGCTCGTGACGTGAGGAGCCTTTCCACCACACGGCGCTCCTCTGCGTCTCTGCGCCTCTGCGTTAAGTAGTTCAGCAGCGCGTCCCGATAGAGAGCCGAGGACTCACCCGCCGATAATCCCCAACGTCCGCTCAATCTCCTCAGCGGTATTGTAGAAATAGGGCGACAACCGGATCCCGCCCTCCCGGAACGAGTGCACGACGCCCGCGTCGGACAGCCGCGCGCTCGCGGCCGCCGCATCCGGCGGACAGACGGAAACGATCGACGCGTACTCTCCGCGCTTGGTCGGCGTCAGAAGCTTCACGTCGCCGCGGGCGCAGGCCCATTCCACGATCCGATCGGCGAGCGACTGGCTGTAGGCGGCGACGTCCGCTGCGCCGAGCTCCTGGATGAGCTCGAGCGTGGCGTTCATCGCGGCGAACTCCTGATAGGGCAGCGTCACGAACTCGAAGCGTCGCGCGTCGTCGCGCCAGGTGAGGTCGTAGTTGGTGAGCCGAGTGAAATCGTCCGATCCTTTCACGGCGAGCCAGCTGACGTCGTGCGGCTGGAGCTGCGGCACGAGCTCGCGCCTCACGTAGACGAAGCCGGCCCCCCACGGCGAGAGTAGCCACTTCTGAGCGCCGCACGCGAGGATGTCGACCGGTGTCGAGCTCAAGTCGAGCGTGAGCGGTCCGAGTCCCTGGATGGCGTCGACGACGAAGTAGACACCACGCTCGCGGCAGAGCGTTCCCAACGACTTTAGATCGACGCGGGCGCCCGACGCGAATTGAACCCACGACACCGTGACGGCGCGAATGCGATCGTCCTCGAGCTCGCGCGACAGACGTTCGACGTCGAGCGGTCCATCGTCGCAGCGGATCCGACGATACTCGACGCCGCGGCGCGCGGCGAGCTGCATCCACGGATAGACGTTCGCTGGAAATTCGAGGTCGGGCGAGAGCACGACGTCGCCGGGCTTCAGCGGCAGAGAGAACGCCGCCACGTTGAGCCCGAAGCTCGTGTTCACCGCTACCGCGATCTCGGATTCCTGCGCGCCAATGAGATCAGCGATCAGTTGGCGGCTTACGTCGAGCGTGCCGAATTCCATTTGTTGCGAGATGCGGTGCGGCACCGCGCGATGATGCGCCCAGGCGGCGAGCGTTTCTACAGTGCGCCGCGGCAATGGACCGGTCGACGCGTTGTTGAGATACACGACGTTCTCAGCGAGCAGCCACGGAAACTCGGCGCGGCGCAGCGCCTCGACGTCGAAGCTCATGGCCGAGCGATGTCCGGGAGTCCGGCGCCGCGAGGCACCGCCGCGCGAACGGCGCGCGGATCGAGTGCGTCGCGCAACGCGTCGCCGAGCAAGTTGAACCCGAGCACCGCGGCGCCGATCGCCAGGCCCGGAAAGACCGACGTCCAGGGCGCGTGTCGAAGTTGATAGAGGTCGCGGCCGTCGGCGATCATCGACCCCCAGCTCGGTGTGGGAGGCTGAACGCCAAGCCCGAGGAAAGAAAGTGACGACTCGGCCATGATCGCGCCGGCGACGCCGAGCGTGGCGGCGATCACGACCGGCGCGACCACGCTCGGCAGGATATGTCGAGTGAGAATTCTGATATCGCGGGCGCCGAGTGCCCGCTCGGCTTGGACGAACTCGAGCTCGCGGACGACCAGTACCTGGCCGCGAACGAGTCGCGCCATCCCGGCCCAGCCGACGAGTCCGATCGTCGCGAATACCACCGTGAGCGACGGCTGCAGCGCGGCGACGAGGGCGATCAATAGGAGCAGCGTGGGAAAGGCCAACGTGACGTCAGCGAGCCGCATCACCACCTCGTCCACCCACTTCCCGTAATAGCCCGCGAGCAAACCAAGAATCACGCCGAGCGAGAGAGCGATGCCTTGCGAGATGATGCCGACGGAGAGCGACACGCGCGCTCCGTAGACGAGACGAGCCCAGACGTCGCGGCCCTGGATGTCGGTGCCGAACCAGTGCTGCGGCGACGGCGGTTGGAGCGAGTTGATGAGATCGATGCCGAACGGATCGTGACCGGCGACGAACGGCGCGGCGAGCGCCATGAGCGCAAGCAGGACGATCGTACCGCCGCCGAACCAGGCGCGCCGATCGGAACCAAGCCGTTGCGTCGCGCGGCTCACAGGAGCGGATCTCCCAACTCGCGCGGCGTCCCCGGGCGCTGGTGCTTCCAGCGGCGATGATGCCAGAAGTACTGCTCCGGAACGTTTCTCACCCAGCGCTCGAGGGCGAGCGTGTAGTCGGCGACGATGCGGTCTACGTCCGCTTCGCGGTCTCCCGTGTCGACGACGTCGATCGGTTCGAACGTGAGCTGGTAACGCCCGGACGGCCGACGAACGGCGACGCCGAAGACGATGGGCGCGTTGAGTCGCAGCGCGAATACCGCCGGCCCGCGCGGAGTCTTCGCGTACCGACCGAAGAACGGAACCCAGGTCGATGCCAGTCCGACGGCGCCCTGATCGACGAGAAACGCCACGGCCCGCCCATCGCGCAGCGAGCGAGGGACGCGTCGAACGGCGTCTTCATCGTGGACCACCGTCATTCCAATGCGATGCCTGGTGCTCGTGAGGTAGCGATCGAAGAGCGGATTGGCCATGTGCCGCGCCACCGCGTCGATCGGCAATCCTCTTGCCGCGAGATACGCGCCGCCGAGCTCCCAGTTGCCGAGGTGCCCCGTGACGAGGATCAACCCACGTCCGCGCGCCAGCCGCTCTTCGACGATGCTCCACCCGTGCACCTCCTCGAAGAGCTGCACGATCTGCTCGGGGCTGTACGACGGAAGGATCGCCGTCTCGATGCTCGTACGGCCGAGGTGACCATAGGCGGCGCGCGCGATCATCGCGACCTCGTCGGCGCTCTTCTCGGGAAACGCGGCGGAGAGTTGTCGCTCGACCACCGCCCGTCGGATGCCGATCGGCGCGTAACCCAGGCGTCCGATCCGCTCCCCGATCGTGCCCGCGTGGGCGAAGCTGAGCCGCTCAACCGCCGCCACCGCGCCGCGGAGTGCCGCGTATTCCGCGCGATGCGCGAGCGACGGTTGGATCGCGTCCGCCATGCTCACTGCGCGACTCGGGCAGAGCCGCCGACCGCGGCGGCCAACGCTTGCTCGAGAGCGGTGACCATCGCCGTCTCGGGGAAATCCCGCTGCGCACGCGACCGGCCGGCGTTTCCCATCGAACGGCACTTTTCAGCGTCGGCGATGAACGCCGCGACGTTCGATGCGGTCGTCGCCGGATCGGCGGGCGACAGCAGCAGACCGGTGATGCCGTCGGCGACGTAGTGTTGGAACAGCACGTTCCGCTCGGCGATGACGGGAAGCCGAAGTCCCATCGCGTCGAGGCAAGCGAACGCGCCGCCGTCGCCGTCGGCAACGGCCCAGACGACGTTCGCGGCCCGCATGACCGGGAGCGGCGCGTCGACGTCACCGAGAAAGGTGATCGCCGAGCTCACGCCGAGCGCCGCGGCGTGCAACCGAAGCTCATCGTCGAGCGACCCGGGACCGAAGACGACGGCGTGCATGTCGCGGTGGCGCGGAACGACGAGCGACAATGTGCGGAAGAGCGTCGCGATACGGTTTCGACCGGAACGTTCGTACGGACAGGCGATCAGCACACCCTCCGGCGGAGCATCGATCTCCGCGCGTGCGATGGGTTGCGCTTCATCGTGCGACGCGCCGTCGACGCCGAGTGGGACCACCGCGCTGGGAATCGTCCAGCCGGGATCGCGTGCCTCCTTCGCTTCCTTCTCCGTCGTGAAAACC
>DATMHK010000240.1:0-14105 GCA_035554995.1 Gemmatimonadaceae bacterium | reverse complement strand
CCGCGTTAGTCCGCGAGTGTCCGCGTTAGCCCGCGGCCCTTCCATCGTTAGACCATCCCATCGTACCAAGCCCAAAGCCTACGGCACGATCTCGTACGTCCCGCTGCCCACCGGATCACGAAGCGTCGCCCCGTACTGACTCCGCTGGCGGCGCTTCGTGCTATCCGGCTCCAGCGCGACACCGGCTGCGTCGAGCGCCGCTGAGAGGCCCGCCAGCTGTGCGGAATCGCGGAGGACAAATACGCGCATGTGCGTCCACGGAGTCGTCGTGTCGCGCGACGCGAAGGTCGTCACGGAGAGGAACGCTCCCTGCCGCTGCGCCTCGTGGTCGATCGGCTCGGCGATCCTGGTGATGTAGTCGGTGTACTCGGCGAGCTTGCCGGGTTTGGCGCGCCAGTAATAGACCCGCGCGATCGTGCCATGTGCGGTCGCCGACGGCGCGGCGGCGGACGACGGCGGCGAGCTCGCGCACGCGATGGCGAAGATGAGCATTCCGGCGGCGGCAAGCACCTGAAAACGACGCATGTCGACCTTGGGTGAGAGTCGCACGAATGTCCGCACGCCCACGCCTGCCGGCTAGCCCCGACGCACCCACCGGACCCAAACGAACGGCGTCATCGCCAGCCAGCAGAGTACGAGCGGCCAGAGCTCGCCGCGGCTCAGGTCGTAGTGCGCCGCCAACTCGCCCCACGATTTGTGGTCCACGAAGCGCCCGAGCGCCGTCTCGAACAGGACCGTCGCGACGACCAATGCGGCGCTGAGCGCAAACAGATCGCCGAGCGGCGCGTTGTCGATCGCGCGAAAGCCGACGGACGTGATGAGCGCGATCAGCGCGACGCCGAGAATCGCGCTCAACACGTCCGCGTTGGCGGCATTCATGGAGCGCTTGAAGACGAGCTCGCGCGTGACGCCGTTCGCGCTCATCGCGACGGCCATGATCAGCCAGACGGTCGCAAAGCGGCCCATTGAGATCGGCAGGGACATTTTTGCCTCTGAACGGGTTTGTTTCCAAGCTGCCGCCGCCGGCCGCGAGGCGGCGTCGGCGCAACCCCGGCGTCTTGTCCGGCTATCACCCAGACGCCGAGGTTGGAGTGCCCATCGTAGGTGGATTATCCTACATGATGCCCACGCATCCGTCTGTCCCACGGAACGCGACGCGCCGGGCCGATTTGCTCCCCCTGCTCCCCCACACCACCATCGCCGATCGATACGTCATCGAGGGCGAGATCGGGTCGGGCGGGATGGCAACGGTCTACCTGGCCGAGGAGCGAAAGCACGGCCGGCAGGTGGCGGTGAAGATTCTCCGCCCCGAATTGCTCGCGACGATCGGCGTCGAGCGCTTCCAGCGCGAGATCGCCTTCGCCGCGCGCTTGTCGCACCCGCACCTCGTGCCCCTGATCGACTCGGGCGAGGTGGACGGGATGCTCTATTACGTCTCCGCCTACATCCCGGGTGGATCGCTGCGCGAGCGGCTCAAACGCGAGGGACGCCTGGCCGTCCGCGAGGCCCTGCGCATCGCGCGAGAGGTCGGCGACGCGCTCGATTTCGCGCACCGAGCCGGCGTCGTGCACCGCGACGTGAAGCCCGAGAACATTCTATTTGCCGACGGCCACGCGCTGCTGACCGACTTCGGCATCGCACGCGCGTCGGAGCCGTCCGATCCGCATCATGCGGTCACGGGCGCCGGTATCGTCGTCGGAACGCCGGAGTACATGAGCCCAGAGCAGGCCGCCGGGGAGCCGACGCTCGACGCGCGCACCGACGTCTACAGCCTCGGATGCGTGCTGTTCGAGATGTTGAGCGGAGAGCCGCCGCATCGCGGAGCCAACGCGCGCGCGACGATGGCGAAGCAGATCACGGAAGTCGCGCGCCGTATTCGTTCCCTTCGCCCGGAAGTCGATCCCTCCGTGGACGAGGCGCTGGCCAAGGCGCTTGGCGTCGACCCGGCGCAACGGTTCGCCACGATCGAGGAGTTCACGCGGGCGCTGCGCGCGCCGACCTCGTCGCGGGCGCACGGCTTGCCGACGCTCACGCGCGGCGTCGCGGTGCTGCCCTTTGTGAACGCGAGCCCGGATCCGGACAACGAATACCTGAGCGACGGTCTCACCGACGAGTTGATCGACGCGCTCGCCAAGGTGAACGGCATTCGCGTCGCGTCGCGCACGTCGGTGTTCGCGCTCAAGGGCAAGCTGCAGGACATCCGCACGATCGGCACGCTGCTCGGCGCCTCGGTCGTGCTCGAGGGAACGGTACGCCGGGCGGCGAACCGGCTGCGCGTCACCGCACAGCTCACGTCGACCGACGACGGCCGCTTGCTATGGTCGCAAAGGTATGATCGGCGCCTCGATGACGTCTTCGCGATTCAGGACGAGATCGCGCGGACGATCGTCGATACACTCCGCGCCACCTGGTTCGCCGACATCGGCGCCGCCCCCGTTCGCCACTATACGGACAACGTCCGCGCATACGGCCTGTACCTCAAGGGCCGCTACGAGTGGAACCGCCGCAACCAGGAAGGCGTCGCGGCCGGCATCAAGTACTTCGAGCAGGCGATTGCCGAGGATCCGACGTACGCGCTCGCCTACAGCGGCCTCGCCGATTCGTATGCGTTGTTCGTCGACTATCGAAGCGTTCCCGTGGACGAGGGCTTCGCGCACGCGAAGAAGTACGCCTTGCGCGCCATCGAGCTGAATGATTCGCTTGCCGAGGCACATGCATCACTCGCCTGGTGTCGATTCATATACGATTGGGACTGGCTCGAAGCCGGCCGCGAGTTCCGCCGCTCCATTGAGCTGAATCCGCGCTACGCATCGGCGCATCAGTGGTACGCGTTTCTGTTGTGCGCGCTCGGCGCGACGGGCGAGTCGCTCGTCGAAGCACACACCGCCGTCGAGCTGGATGGCGGCTCAGTCTCCGCGCGGCGATCGCTCGGCTGGGCCTACTACTACGCGCGGCGTTACGACCAGACGCGCTTCCATCTCGAGCGCGCGATCACGATGAATCCAAACGCGGAAGAAAACTTTCGCGTGCTGGGAATCGCGCTCGCCGCCGAGGGCAAATTGGCCGACGCCGAGCGGGTCCTGCGCGAAGCCGTCTGCATGCCTGGCGCGGGAACGTATACCCAGGCGTCGCTCGGGTACGCATTGGCCATTTCCGGTCAGCGCGACGAAGCCGAATCGATCCTCGCCAGCCTCGAGGCGCACTCGAAGGTGGGATACGTCTCACCCGTCGCGTTCGCGACGATTCACGTCGGGTTGGGGAACATCGATCGCACGCTCGAGTGGGCCGAGCGCGCGTTGGACGACCGCCGCGGCTGGGTCGCGTATCTGCGGGTCAACCCGCTACTGGATCCGGTGCGCGCGCATCCGCGCTACGACGCGCTCGTGGCGCGCCTGAACCTGCCCTGACCGATCAGCGCTTTTCCAGCGCGGCGGCGATGCCGCGCTCAACGAGGGGCGCCATGAGCTTGTAGCCGGCTTCGGTGGGGTGGACGCCGTCTCGCGCGAGGTCGGCTTGCATGCCTCGGCGCTCATCGGCCATCGCCGAATGAAAGTCGACGTAGGTTGCGCCGACACGCGCGGCGTAGCTTTTGATCCAGCTGTTGAGCGCGACGATCTTCGGCGCAGGCTCGAGCCCGCGTTTCCACGGGTAGTCGAAGACGGGTAACACCGAGCAGAGCACGACGCGAATGTGATTCGCCTGCGCGATCTCGGTCATCGAGGCGAGGTTGTCCTCGATCATCTCGAGCGTGGACGGTCCCGTGTTGCCGGCGATGTCGTTCGTTCCGGCGAGAATCACGACGACGGCCGGTTTGAGCGCGACGACGTCTTGACGGAAGCGCACGAGCATTTGCGGCGTCGTCTGCCCGCTGATGCCGCGACCAACGTACGGCTTGCCGGGAAACTCGTCGGCGAAGAAACGCGCCCAGCCTTCAGTGATCGAGTTGCCCATGAAGACGACGCGCTGTTCGCCGGCCGCAGGGGGGGGCGCGGCGAGCTTGCCGTTTGCTTCGCGATATCGGCCGAGGTTCGCCCAGTCATTACGCAGCGCACTGTCGGCGGCGCGCTGGCGGTCGGCGATCTGCGCGGCCGTCGGCGGGGGGGTGGTTGGCTGCTGCGCCCGCACGCCACTCAGACCGAGCGCCACGAGCGAGATCGCGACGCCGATCACGCGTCGTGACGTCATAACACCTGTTCGCTCGAGACTGGCGTTCGCGCGAGCTCCGGCCAGAGCGGTCGGGCAAGTCCGCCGGCGTCGTCGTAAAAGCGCACCGCCCCCGGCGCGTGGATCTTCGAGACGAGAATGATCTGGCCCGCGTGAAGCGCGAAGTGCTCGACGACGTGATAGACCGCCTCGAGCACGGTGACTTCGCGCCCCTGAATTGTCCGCCGGGATGCGAGGTCATGCGGCGTCAGCGTCGCGATCACCGCGTCCACCTCGTCGAGCGCATGATCCAGCGCATCGAGCAGCTCCGACGCACTCGCGCCGGCGCGGGCGGCGAACTCGCTGTCCCGGTTGCGATGATCGGGCGCCCGGCCGACGCCGGCGACGATCCATTGGCGGATGTTGCCGGCGAGGTGCATGAGCAGATTGCCGACGCTATTCGATTGCTCGTTGGCGCGCCACCACAGCGCGTCGGGCGGAAGCGCCTCGACGGCGGCGCGGATCTTGGTGCGGTACTCGGTTTGGAGGTAGTACCGCGAGCGGAAGATGAATGTCTGCGCGAGTTCCATAGTCAAGTAAGATGCGAGCCGCGGCTCAGGCTTCAAGGCGGGCGGCGTCGGCCTCATCGGCAAGGTGTGCGATCGTCGCGTACAAGCGAAGGTCCGCTCGAAGCACTGGACGCTCCTCGCGCAGCCGGCGCATTCCCGACTCGAACTCTTCATCGCTGATCACGAGCAATTGCGACGTCGAGCGCCGATCGAGTAGGCCTTCACGCTCAGCTGTTTCGAAGGCGCGCTCGGCGGGCAGGTGCTGCGCGATCGATGTATGCGCGTCGATGAATCCCGCGGCGGCGAGCATCTCGCGAATCTTTTTTGTCGTCGGGTAGCGCTGGCGGTCCACGGCCAGCGCCGCGGGGAAGTAGTCGTACACCCACCAGCGATCCAGGCCCGTGCCGGGATCGAGACCGATCGTCATGAAGGCTCCGCCCGGTCGCAGGACGCGACGGCATTCCGTGGCGAACCGCACTGGATCGCTGAAATGGTGGAACGCATTGATGGCGAAGACGCGATCGAACGAGGCGGCGCCAAACGGAATCCGCTCGGCGGTCGCCCTCACGAGCAGCGCTTGCGGCGCGGCGGCTTGCGCGAGCTCCAGCATTTTCCAGGACGGATCCAGTCCCGCCACCGTGTCGAGCCGTGGTTCGACGAGCGCCAGCCAATGTCCGGTGCCGCACCCTGCCTCGAGCGTCGCCGGCCGTCCGCCGCCGAGGAATTGAATGAGGGCGCTTTGGGTTCCGTCGTATTGGTTGCGAGCATACCGCCGATCGAATTCCGGCGCGACGCCGTCGTAGTCTATCGGCCGCATGGTTTCATCGGCCGCGCGGCGAGAAGCCGATGCCGTCTGACCACACGCCCGTCACGCCCCAGCCCGTAATCACACCGCGCCCGAGATCGATCGCGATCACGCGATTCCTGCCCTGGAGGGTGACGTACGCCCAGCGCGAATCGCGCGAGATCGTCACGCCTTCCGGCGACGCCGACCCCTTGACCTCGGCGGTGGGCACGAGGCTGTCGTGGGGAATCGGGATACTCCAACGTTGCCGCCGTGTCGACTCGTCGTAGATCCGCACCGTTGCTTTCACCGGATCGGTCACGACGACGCTTCTTCCGTCCGGCGAGACAGCCAGTCGATACGGCAAGCCAAAGCCGCGAATCGTGTCGATCGGTTGCCCGCGATCCAGGCCGACCACGACGACGACGCTGTCTTGATTGCTTCCGGCCCACGCGCGCGTCCCGTCCGGCGTGATGGCGACGCCCTCCGGCTGTCGACCGACTTTCACGGTCCTTGTCGTGTCGTTCGACATCGGCGACAACACCGCGATGGTTCCTTCCCCGATGTTCCCCGCGACGAGACGGCGGCCGTCGCTCGACGACGCGACGATGTGCGGGGCGCGGCCGTTGGTTGCCAACGATCGAAGCGTCTTTCCCGTGCGGAATTCGACCAGGACGACCGCACGATTCATCTCGGCGGTCACGGCGACAACCGTGTCACCGGGCAGAAAGACCATTCCGTGCGGACGCCGAAGCTCGCCCAGCTCGATGGTGCGGGCGACGGTGCGGGCATCAACGTCGATCACCGTGATGGTGTTGCCCGGAGCGTCGCGAGTGCCGTAGTTGGTCACGAGCGCCCAACGGCCATCGCGCGAGATCGCCACTTCGTGCGGCGCACGACCCGTGGGGAGGGTGGCCAATGTCGCCAGCGTGCGCGCGTCGAGGATGGTCGCGGTGTTGTCGTTCATGTTGCTGACGACGACCGTTCCGGTCGCGGCGGGGGAACCGGAAGTCGTCGCTGTCGCTCCCGTGTGGCAACCGGCGACCGTTGCAGCCAATCCCACGGCGAAAAAGGCGCGCGCCATCGCGACAAAACTCATCGATATCTCCGACGGATCGCTAACCGCGATAGTTCGAGTTGCTTAACTTTAGAGTGCATGGTTGCGCGACGACGCGCGAGGCCGTCTTTCTCGTGTCCTCCCTCGAGCCTTTGTCGCGTGAGCATCGCAGCCGTCCGTTGGGTAGATCTACCGAGCATACAAGATGATCGCGGTGTTCTCACCGCGATGGAAGGCGGCGTCGACGTCCCGTTCGAGATCCGCCGCGTATTCTTTCTTCACGGTGTCCGGGCGGCGCGAGGCGGACATGCCCACCGGTCGAGCCGCCAGTTGCTCGTGCCGGTTGCCGGCAGCTTTCGCGTCGAGTTGTCGAACGCGCGCGGCTCAGAGTGCTACTCGCTTGTGGACCCGCATCGCGGGCTATACGTGCCGCCGATGACGTGGGTTCACCTGGACGGTTTTTCCGACGGCGCAATATGCCTGGTTCTCACGGACACGCCGTTTGACGCCGCCGACTACATGCGTGATTGGGACGAGTTCCTCGAAGCCAGTCGGGCCGCGGATCGCGCTTCATGACGGGCCGAATCGCCATCCTTGGCGCCGGGATGCTCGGTGTCTGTACGGCGCTGGAGCTGTCGCGTCGAGGGCAGCAAGTAACCTTGTTCGAGGGGAACTCGAAGCTCTTGCAGGGCGCCAGCCGATGGAACGAGGGAAAGATTCATCTCGGGTATCTCTATGCGGCGGACCCCAGCCTGGCCACGGCGCGGCGATTGATCCCAGGCGGGCTCGCCTTCGCGCGGCTCGTCGAGCGCCACATCGGGAGATCGCTGACAGGTTTCTCGACGGATGACGACATCTGTCTTGTGCACCGGCGATCCGTCGTCGACACGGACTCTTTCTTCGCGTACGCGACGAAAGTGGCGGAGTTGGCTCGCGACGCGGCGTCTGGCGACGGCGATTATCTAGGCAGCCTTTCGAACAAAACTGACCGGCTTTCCGCGGGCGAGCTCTCCAAGATCACGTGTTCGGAGGACGTGGTCGCCGGCTTTCGAGTGAACGAGCGTTCGGTGTCGACGGTCGCAGTCGCCGACCTGCTCGTCGAGGCAGTCCGCTCGGAAGCGCGCATCGATGTTCATACCGGCACGTGGGTCGAGTCGGTTCACCGCCGCGCCGACGATCGGTTGGAAATCCGGTTTCGCGACATGAAGGGTGACGGGCTCGGTCCGTTCGACGTCGTCGTCAACGCGCTCTGGGAAGGCCGGCCGGCAGTGGATGCGTCATTGGGGATCGTTCCGCCAGCTCCGTGGACCCATCGTTTTCGTGCGGCGGTGTTCGGCCGCGGGAACGCCACGCGTCTGCCGAGCGCCGTCCTTTGCACCGGGCCATTCGGCGACGTCAAACAGTACCGCGATGGCCGCGTCTATTTGTCTTGGTATTCGGTGGGATTGCTCGCCGAGGGACACGAGCTCGAGCCGCCGCGCGCTCGCGCGAGACTCTCGCCCGAGCGTAAAACTCAAATCCAGTCCCAGGCGGTCGCTGCGCTAACCGGATATTTCCCCCCCGTCGCAAGCGTCGCGGCGGATCCGTCGCTCGAGGTCCAGGGCGGCTGGGTGTACGCGATCGGCCAAGGTTCACTGGACGACCGAGGGAGCACCCTGCATCAGCGCGACAAGTTCGTGATGAGCGTGGATCGTGGCTACATCTCGGTGGACACGGCCAAGTACTCGATCGCGCCGTGGCTGGCCGAGCGAGTGGCTCGACTCATCGCCGGCTAGCAGGCCGGTTAGACGCGCGCTTTCAGGAAGTACTTGAAGCGCTGCCATGCCGGTAACCGACGGTCGTGCTCGCGCAGAACATCGCGTATCGCCGGGTTCTGATCGCAAAACGTGTTGAAAGCGTTCAATAAAGTTCGATCGCGTTTGCGATGGCTGGCCTCGAGCGCTTCCCAGCGCCACTCGAGCAGCTGATCCATGAAGGACGACTCCGCGTCGAACGGCGGAACCCACCGAAGCGCGAACTCCCGGAGTCTCGCGTACCGGGAATCACGCGCGATCGAGTGCGCGAGCAGCACCCAGTCCAATCCGCCGCGGTATTGATTCAACGGATCGCCACGGAGCCTCGCGCTGACCGAGTGGCCATGCACGCGATAGTCGGACAATCGTTCAGCGACGATGGCCATCCCTTCGTTCGTTGCGACGCGCATCCAATAGTCGAAGTCAGGAAAGTAAATGATGGTTTTGTGAAAGGAACCGTATTTCTCGATGCAGGTTCGGTGAATCAGACTGGTGCTCCAGGAGCCGATGAAGTTGATCCATGGATTTCGCATGAACGCCTCGCACGCGGCGTCCGGCGTTACCAGGGGCACGGGGAGCTCGACGCCGAGCGTCGGCAGCGATTCATACCAGTGCCTGACTTGGTCGTCGGTGTCTGGCGCGAAGACGTAGCCGTGATGCCCGAAAACGAGCGGTGCCCGCGCCCCGGCACTTACCATCCTGGCAACACAATCGGGCGATAAGAGGTCATCCTGTTGCAGCGGCTTGATCCACTCGCCACGGGATTCTTCGACGCATCGCCACATGTTGCGGGCGCTGGATCCCGCGCGAACAGCGTTGCGAATCAACCGCGCACGCGGCTCGGTCGCGACGTACTGTTCGGCGATCTTCACCGTGTCGTCCGAGGAGCAGTCATCGACGATGACGACTTCGAAATCGTCGAATGTCTGCGCGGCGACACAATCAAGCGTCTCGGCGAGATACTTCCCGCCGTTGTATGTCGGAATGCAGATGCTTACGCGCGGAGGCTTTGAGGACATTCTCTTGGTAAGACTTGGGTGGAATTCGAACCTACTCACGAATGACGCCCAAGTGCAGTGAAAAGAAAACCGCCCGCACAGAGCTCTGTGCGGGCGGCCGGTCGAAAATGACCACGGTGCTAAGGTACTATGCTCGGCACGCCGGTCGGCGCGTAGATGCCGTTGAACAAGAACTTGAACGTCCCGTGCGGCTGTCCGCGGAACGTGATTTCCGGTCCAAAGAGGTAGACTTTCCCGCGTCCGATCGACGCCTCGATGGCGGCGACGCCGCTCTCGAGATAGTTCTGGCCCCACGCCCAGCCGCTACGCAGCGGCTCCTTGCTGTCGAACCACGCGATCGGCTTCACACCCTTCGCCTGTGCATCCGGCTTGAGACGGAAGACCGGATCGTTGTCGAAGAACACGTCGGCCTTGGCCGGCATTCCCTGCGCAACCGGCGCCTTGTTGTCGACAGCCACTTCCAACACGGAACCAGGCACATAGTACTCTTCGCCCGTCAGCGCGCGATCCGGCTGGCCGGGCGCTTTCACGACGAGATGGTTCTCGACCGGCAGACCGAGCTGATATGCCAGGTTCGTCGCGCCGCCGTTGGCAATGATGACGCCACCCTCTTCGACGAACTTCTTCAGCTGTGGAAGGCTCGTCTGCGCCGTAAGGTTGCCGAGCATCTTCTGATATTCGGCGGGGATGTTCGCGGTGTTCTGGCCGCCACCGAACCCGCCGCCACCGCGACGGTTGGCCCCAACGCCCTGCACGCCGCCCTGGATCGTGATGTCCGACGGGAAGATGATCACGTCGTACTTCGACTTGAGATCACCGGCGTCGATGTCCTTCGCGAAGACGGTCGTGTAAGGAACCTCGAAATTCTCGAACTCGAGACGCGTCCAGCCGCTCGGCATGCTGCCGCCGTAACGGTCGAGGAGGGCTATGCGTTTCGCCGACAGCTTCTGCGCATCGGCGGCGGGACGTGCCGTCGTCGCGTCGAAGTTGAGACCGAGCTCCGCGGCAGCCTTGTCGACGACGGCCTTGCCGTTCGCGGCGATGTAGTAGGTGCCCGCCGGATACGTCTTGCCGTTCGCCGTCATCGGCGACTTGAGCCAGTAGACGTCCGCGTTCGCCTTGAACGCACGGTTGAGTACCGTGACCGCGTCGTTGTAGTCGTGCGAAAGCAGGTAGCCTTGCGCACCCTGTTCGCCGCCGACCTTACCAGGCTCCGGCTTCACCAGCTCCTTGCCCTGGATTTTCGTCGTCTGAACGTCGAAGCCGTCGAGGATGCGATCGAACTTCACGCCCATCGTGTAGGCGAGCGTCCAACCGGCGTTGTCGTACGGCCGCTTCGGCGGACCGCCCGGATACGCGAAATCGTTCGGGTGATCCTGCGGCTCCATCATGTCGAGGATCTGAGCGCGCGGCGCCTGCGCCGTCTTGATCACGAGCGAACCGGCCGGATAGTTTTTGCCGTTCACCGTGAAATTCGTGGTCGCCCTCTCGACCGTCACGCCAACGTGGCGCAGCGTGTTCACGAACTTGATCGCCGTCGGGAAATCCGGCTGATCGGACGGGATGATGTAGCCGCGAGCGTCGCGCTTGTCCTTCGCCTTGAAGACCGAGTTGTACGCCGCGATTCCGGCCATGTCGTTGCGATTGCCGCCGCGATCCGGCGCTCCGCCGACGACGAAATCACCACCGGCCGGCGCCGCTGCGGCTGCACCCGCACCGCCGCGACCGCCACGACCGCCGCCGCCTGCACCACCGCGGCCACCCGCCGGCGCCCCTGCCTGCTGTGCAGCGGCCCCGCCGTTGAGCGCTTCTTCGACCGCCACGACGTCCTTGCCGCTGATCGTCCAGTTGTCATGGCTGCCCTTGGCGATCGCGTGCTTGGCCATCAGGTACTTGTCGTACAGAAGCGTTTCACGATAACGGCTCGCGTAGTCGAAGATCGCGTAGTTCGCCGAGACCGAGTAATCGATCGAACGGCGGAAATGCCACTCCTGCGGCTCGATCGGCGCGGGGAGATCGCCGCGCGGCAGCAGTTGATCCACGACGACCGGAATGCGACTCGGCGTCGGGTTGCCGATGATCTCGGTCAGAATTCCGACGATGCCCTGGAAGTAGCCGATCGTGCGAAGACCGCCATTCCACCACGTGGAGTAGCTCGAGCCCGAGCGCATCGTGAAGCCCGGCTTGTCTTCCTCGAGGAAGCGCTGATGGATCGCGAAGCCTACTGCGTCGAGGCCCATGACGATCATGGGATCGATGTTGTAGTTGAACGGATCGCGGAAGGGCGGCGTGAAGATCACCGTGCCCGCAGGACCGGATTGGTGGTGATTGTACATGATCACCGGATGCCAATCCCAGAACATGAAGTGATTGATGTTCTTGGTCTCGGCCAGGTTGGACATGAACGAATCGCGATTGTCGTCGTGTCCCGCGTAGTGGTTGTACAAGAGCGGGATGTTCATGCTGCGCGCGAGCGTGTCCTTGTCCTTCATGTACCAGCTGGCGACGAGTTGCATGCCGTCGGGATTCGCGTGCACGGCGAGGATGATGTCGTCCTTGAGGACGCGCTTCGTCTCTTCGTCATTGCGCGTGAGGAGCTGGTAGGTGGTCTCGATGAGCTGGTTCGCGCCGACGACTTCCGTCGCGTGCAAGCCACCGTCGAACCAGACGACCGCCTTCCCTTCCTTGGCCAAGGCGTGCGCCTGCTCGTCCGTCAGGCCTTCGCCCTTGGCGAGCTTCATCGAGATGTCCTTGTACTTCGCCAGGAGCTTGAAGTTGGCCGGATCGGTGATGATCGCCGCGAGATGGGGGCGGCCTTCGCTCGTCTTCCCGATCTCGACCGCCTGCATGCGGTCCGACTCGCCGTCGATCTTATGCCAGTATTGGATGAACTGGTCGTAGGTCGGCAGGAAGTAGTCGTCGCCGATATTGTGGCCGAAAAACTCCTTCGGCGATGTGACATGCTGCGCGCCGGCCGTGGCGGCCGTGGTCGCAGCGAACGCGATGGGCAGCACCACGGCCATGCGCCAGGTGCGGATTCCCCGCATCGACATTCTGAACCTCCGGAAGGGTGGGAGAGGAGCCCGAAAAAAAACAGCTGCGTCGTGCCGGAAAATCCCGGCGGGCCGATCAGGCCGGCGACGCGTAAAGAACGGCTGGAGCCTGGGATAGACTAGCCAGAGGACATACGCTTCAGAAGGGGGATTCGCTGCCTCCAATCCGGCCTCGACACGAGGCACTCAGCGCTGTCATTTCAGGCCCTGACATGAGCGACAAGCCTCGAATTCCGACTGCGGACGCAGGCGGTCCCGGCCGTGGCCGCGCTACTCGGGCCGTCCTCTGTGCCCTCGCCGCGCTTACGCTGCTGGCGCGACCACACTTGGGGCGCGCACAGGACGTCTCACCGGATCGTCTCGCCGCCCGTCAGTGGTTCCAGGACGCGAAGTTCGGCCTGTTCATTCACTGGGGCGTCTACAGCCTTCTCGGCCAGGGCGAGTGGGTGATGCAGAATCGCAAGATCACCGTGCCCGAATACGAATGGCTCGCCACCACCTTCAACCCGACCAAGTTCGATGCCCGCGCCTGGGTCGATCTCGCCAAGGCCGCGGGGGTCAGGTACATCACCATCACGTCGCGCCATCACGACGGGTTCTCGATGTTCAAGACCGCCGCGACGCCGTACAACATCGTCGACTGGACACCGTTTCACCGCGACCCACTGAAGGAGTTGGCCGACGAGTGCCGCCGCCAAGGCATCAAGCTCTTCTTCTACTATTCGCAGCTCGATTGGCATCATCCCGACTACTGGCCTCGCGGGGGGACCGGACTCGATGCCGGCCGGCCGAAGAGCGGCGAGTGGAGTCGATATCTCGACTTCATGGACCGACAGCTCACCGAGCTGCTGACGAACTACGGTCCACTCGGCGGCATCTGGTTCGACGGCATGTGGGACAAACCCGACACGGACTGGCGGCTCCCGCAGACGTACGCGCTGATTCATCGGCTCCAACCAGCCGCGCTCATCGTCCCGAACCACCACAAGGCGCCGCTGCCCGGCGAAGACGTTCAGACCTTCGAGCAGGATCTGCCCGGCACGAACACGGCGGGTTTCAATACCACAGAGATCGGCGCGCTTCCCACCGAGACGTCGCTCACCATGAACGGCGCGTGGGGCTTCAACATCACGGATCGCAATTACAAGTCGGTGCCATCGCTCATATCCACGCTGGTTCGTGCCGCCGGAGCCGGCGGCAACCTGCTGCTCAACGTGGGCCCGCGCCCCGACGGCACGATTCAGCCGGACTTCGTGGAGCGTCTTCGCGACATCGGGAAATGGCTCGCCACATACGGTCGATCGATCTACCAAACGCGCGCCGGGCCAGTTGCGCCGCGTCCATGGGGAGCGACGACCAGACGCGGCGACACCGTGTTCGTGCACGTGCTTTCGTGGCCCGATCGCGCTCTGGCGCTGCCAACCATCGGGACGCATGTTCGCCGAGCGTCGATGCTCACCGGCGGCGAAGCGGTGAGCTTCTCGGAGACTCCGGCCGGCATTACGATCACCCTCCCGCCGAGAAGGCAAGATGAGTACGACCAGGTGATCGTTCTCGAGACGAGTCGCGGCAGGAATTAGAGTTCTATAACTTCGGCATTCCGTGCATATCCTATCGAAGACGACGCTCCTGTCTTTCGCGCTTGCGACGGCGGCCGCAGGGCAGTCGCGACCGATGTCGGACAGCG
>DATMHK010000239.1:0-9474 GCA_035554995.1 Gemmatimonadaceae bacterium | reverse complement strand
TCCGCGCACCACCGGAATTCCCATGGTGTGGAAATAGTCGCTGCTCACGACACGATACTCGGCGAACGTCTGCTTCGACGGATCCTTCTCCACTGGCCGGCCGACGATGTTGAAGTTGCCGTTCCAGCCGGAGTTTTGGATGGGGACGATCGACGTCGACGCGACGTCGGTAACGCCGGGCAGACCGCGAAGGCGTTGGAGCACCGGTCCGTAGAACTGCAGGTAGCGGACGCTGTCCGGCATGCGTCCCGACGGCGCCGCGATGTGAAAGGTCAGTAGTCGATCCGGCTTGAGGCCGGGATCGGTGCTCATCAGGGCGATGAATCCGCGAATCAACAGGCCCGCGCCGACGAGCAGAACGAGCGACAGCGCCATCTCCGCGACGATGAGGCCGCGCAGCGTTCGATGATGCTTTCGTCCCGTGCCGGTACGCCCCGCCGATTCCGCCAGGTCTTCGCGCAGGTCCGACTGACTGGCGCGTAACGCCGGCACGAGACCGAAGGCGATGCCCGTGGCGAGCGATACGGCGGCAACGAACGCGAGGACGGAGCCGTCGAGATGGACGGCCTCCGCGCGAGGCAGCGCCGCGGCGGCGTAGGCGAGGATGCCCTTCAATCCCCAATGCGCCACGGCGAGACCGAGCAGTCCGCCCGTCGCGGCGAGCAGCACGCTCTCGGTGAGAAATTGACGGACGAGCCGCCCGCGCTCCGCGCCGAGCGCGGTGCGAATCGCCACTTCGCGCCGGCGTCCCGACGCGCGTGCGAGCAGCAGGTTGGCGACGTTCGCGCAGACAATGAGCAGCACGAGCCCGACGGCGCCGAGCAGCATGAGCAGCGGCGTCCGCACGCGGCCAACGACGATGCCGTTGAGGGTGTTCACCTGGATCCCGCGATCCTTCTGCTCGTCGGGGAAATCTCGCCCGATGCGCTGCGCGATCGGCGTCATCTGCGCCGTCGCCGCCGCCGAGTCGACGCCCGGCTTGAGCCGAGCGACCACGGACAGCCAGTGATTGCCGCGGAATTTCATTTCGTTCTCCGACCAGAGCAGCGGGAACCAGACGTCGTTGTGTATCGGTGCGATGGGAAAGTCGAAACTCGGCGGCATGACCCCGATGACCGTGTACATCTTGTTGTCGAGTGAGACGAGCTTGCCGACGACGGCACGGTCGGCGCCGAATCGCCGGCGCCAGAAGCCGTCTCTCAGTACGACAACCGGATTACGTCCCGGCTGATCCTCGTCGGAGGTGAAGGCGCGTCCGATCGCCGGCGTTGCGCCGAGGACGTTGAACAAGTTGGCCGTCGCGCGGACGGCGCGAACGCGCTCCGGATTGCCCTCTCCCGCCAAATCCACGCTGCCGGCGCTGTAGGCCGCGAGATCGACGAACGGGCGTTGCTCGCGGCGCCAGTCGAGGAAATTGGGCACCGACACCGAGCCGGTACCGCGCGTGCCCGCGAAGTTCGCCGTCTCGTACACGCGCACGATCCGTGATGGATCGCGATACGGAAGCGATTCCATCAGCACCGCTCGCACCACGGAGAAGATCGCCGTGTTCGCGCCGATGCCGAGCGCGAGACAGACGACGGCGACGGTGCTGGTGCCGCGTTGTTTGCGAATTGTCCGGACGGCGAATCGGATGTCCTGCAGCAGCGTGTCCATGGTCGAATCGGGAGTGGGTCCGAATCTGAGACAGTCTGCTGGGCGCCGATGGTTGGGATGAGGAGGGTAGATTGCGATATGTCCAAGCCGATCGCGGTCGTCACAGGAGCATCGCGCGGGATCGGTCGGGCCATCGCGTTGCGACTCGCTTCGGAGTTCGAGATCGGCGCCGTCGCCCGGTCGCGGGATGAGCTGGCCGCAGTACAGCGGGAGATCGAAGCGGCTGGGGGCCAGTGCCGCCCGCTGGTCGCCGACATCACTGACCCCGACGCGATCAACCAAATGCTGTCAGGCATCGACGCCCAAGTTCTCGTGAACAACGCCGGCGTGGGCGCGATCAAGCCATTCCTCGAGCTGACGAGAGACGAGTGGCGCCACATGGTCGACGTCAACTTCAACGCTCTGTTCGACGTGACACGCGCCGTGCTGCCCCCGATGCTCGCGCGAAAGTCCGGCCACATCGTGGTGATCGGCTCGATCAGCGGCCGCAGCGCGTTCGTCGGCGGGACATGCTACGCGGCGACCAAAGCCGCGGTGAACGCGTTCACCGAATCGCTCATGCTGGAGCTTCGCGACTCCGGCATCAAAGTGTCGGTGATCAATCCGGGTTCCGTCGCGACGGGGTTTGGGTCTGGCTGGTCGGCCAAAAGCTGGGCCTTGTCGGCTGACGCGGTGGCCGACGCTGTCGCCCAAATGATCGCGACGCCGCCGAATGTGCTGATTCACCGCATGGAGATTCGGACGCTGACGGTGCCGCCGAAGAAGTAGCCAAGTCGCCGAGTCGCCGAGTCCGAGCAGCCAGTAGCACTAACCGTCGCTCAAACCTACCTTTCACTTCCGTGACGACGATGCTGGCGGACGCCATGGATTGGGGTCAGAGCCACGAAGGCCACGGCGACGTCGGCCTACGCGAGCTCATCGCGATGCGCGAGATCGCGCGCGCGTTCCTCACGGCGCAGCGCGCAGAAGACGTCTTCCAGTTCGCGCTCGATCGTGTTACCCCGCTCGTCGGCGCGACCTTCGCGTGCGTCTACGTCATCGAAGACGGCACCGACCTCATGCGTCTCGCGGCGGTGCACAACTGGCCGCAGCGCTACGCCCGCTTCCTCGACCAGATCCGCGTTCGCCTCGGTCTTGGGCCGAGCGGCATCGCCGCGCTCGAGCGACGCGCCGTCGAGATCCCGGACGTTTTTGCCGATGTGGCCGAGGAAGAGTGGCAGGAGATCGCCGAGGAGCTCGGCTTCCGCGCCCTCGTCGCGCTGCCGCTCGAGACGCCGACCGGTGTCCTCGGCGCGGTGACCTTCTATTTCGCCGCGCCCAACTCGCTGAGTCCCGAGACGCGCGGCCTGGTGCGCATGGTCGCCGACCAAATGGCCGCCATCGCCGAGAAGGCGCGCCTGATCCAGGACCTCCAGCGCGCGAACGCGCGGCTCACCGAGTCCAACGTTCAGCTCGAGCGGCAGTACAACGACGTGATCGAAGCGCGGCGTGTGAAGGACCAGTTCCTCGCCAACATCTCGCACGAGCTGCGTACGCCGCTCACCGCGGTCATCGGATACATCTCGCTGATGCAGGAAGGAGTCGTCGGCGAGGTCACCGACGAGCAGAACGAGACACTCGATCAGGTGAAGGCGTCGAGCGAGCATCTGTTGGCGTTGATCGCCGACCTCCTCGAGCTCACGGCGTTGAAGCGCGGCGCCCTGGACTTCGACATCACCGAAGTCGACCCGCGAGAACCGCTGCGCGAGGCGGTGGCGACGTCGTTCGGAAAGAAGGCGGCCGTCGAGCTGAGGGTCGTCGAACCGGAGGGCGAGCTGCCGCGGATGCGGACGGACCGGAAGAAGGTGACTAGGGCGCTGCGCGCGTTGATCGACAACGCCTTCAAGTTCACGCCGAACGGAACCATCACCGTTTCGGTTGAGATCTCCGGCCAACACGTCGCGTACACGATACAGGACACCGGCATCGGCATTCCCGCCGACGCACAGCAGTTGATCTTCGATGAATTCCGCCAACTCGACGGGAGCTTGACCCGCGCTTACGGTGGTTCCGGACTCGGCTTGTCGCTCGCGCGGCGGCTCGCGCGCCTCGTGCAGGGCGATATTTCGCTCGAGTCGGAGCCCGGCGTGGGCTCGATGTTCCGTCTGGATCTGCCCTTGAGGATGACATGACCGCACCAGCACGAACCGTTCAGGAATTCACGACGAGCCTGAGCGGCGACGAAGTCCTGAAACGCGCCAAGACGTTCTTTGCCACGCGTCCGTCGATCTACTCTGCGTTCATCGACAAGGAAGGCCCGGGCTTTTGTTCCTTCCGTGGACAGGGCGGTGAGGAAATTGTCATCGCTACTTCCGCCAGCCCGGACGGCAAAGGCACGCGTATCACCGGATCGAGCTACCTGTTCGACATGCAGATATCTCGTTTCTTCGCCACGCTCACGCCGGCGGGTGGGGCCGGGCAATGACGTCGCCATTCGTTGCCAGCCTTCGCGCGCGCCGTTCGACGATCCACGTCGCGCCGGAAGGCACCGACACGATCACGATCCGCGTGGAAATGCCAGAGGTCTGGGATGTAGTTCGCATCGTCGCCGCGCCGTCGCAGCCGGTGGTCGAGGTCAAGTTGCGCGCGATCGAGGCGCTGTGCCCCGAGGTCGAGTTCCAGCAGGAGCTCGTGCTCAAGTTGCGCGGCTGGGAAGTGCTCGACGAGAACGCGTCGCTCGCCGAGGCGGGCGTCGTGGACGGATCGATCCTGCTGATGACGTACCGCCGCCGTCGTCCGGTTCGCTAGTCGTTCGAGACTTGGCGGCGACGTGACATCGGCACCTCGTACTGTGACGCCTCTGCCGCTGCACGACCGCGACGCACTTGTCGCCGCCGCGGGCCGCCTTCGCGCCGAAGTGCAGCGCCGCATCGTCGGCCAGGGCACCGTGCTCGACGAGATCCTGATGTCGCTCATCGCCGGCGGACACGCGCTGCTCGTCGGCGTGCCCGGCCTTGCGAAAACACTCATGGTGCGCTCGCTCGCCGAAGCGGTGCACCTCGACTTCCATCGGATCCAGTTCACGCCCGATCTGGTGCCGAGCGACATCACCGGCACCGAGATTCTCGAGGAAGACGCGGCGAGCGGCGCGCGCAGCTTCCGCTTCGTGCATGGGCCCGTGTTCGCCAACATCGTCTTGGCCGACGAGATCAATCGGGCGCCGCCGCGCACACAGGCCGCGCTGCTCGAGGCGATGCAGGAGCATAGCGTGACGGCGAGCGGCCAGACGATGCCGCTCCCCGAGCCATTCTTCGTCCTCGCCACGCAGAATCCGATCGAGCAGGAGGGCACGTACCCGCTCCCCGAAGCGCAGCTCGATCGCTTTCTTTTCGACATTCGAGTCGGTTATCCGAGCGAACAAGACGAGATCGCGATCCTCCGCAATACGACAGGCACGCAGGCCGGTGCGCTCGAGACCGTACTCGGCGCGTCCGAGCTGATTGCGTTGCAGCGGCTGACGCGCGACGTCGCCGCAGCCGATTCCGTGCTGGGCTACGCGGCGTCTCTTGTCCGCGCGACGCGACCGGATGATCCACGCGTGCCCGATCTCGTGAAGCAATACGTGCGCTGGGGCGCGGGCCCACGCGCCGGCCAATCGCTCATTCTCGGTGCGAAGGCCAACGCGCTGTTGAGCGGCCGTCTCGTCGTGTCGCCGGCCGACGTCAAGCGCGTCGCGATGCCGGTGCTGCGGCACCGTGTGCTTCCAAACTTCGCCGCCGAGGCGGAAGGCGTTGGGGTGGAACGCATCATCGACGATCTGCTGGCGCGAATCGAGCCACCGCGCAGCGACATCAGGATCTAGCGTGGCTGCCCCCACCCCCCGGGCGGCGTCGTACGGCGCGCTGCTCGATGCGGTGCGAGGGGTCCACTGGCCGGCGCGGCGGGCGGTCTCGAGTCTTTTGCCCGGCGCGCATCATTCGACGTTGCGCGGGACGTCGGCCGAGTTCACCGAATACCGACTCTACCGCCAAGGCGACGATCCGCGGCGTGTCGATTGGCGGCTCCTGGCGCGCAGCGATCGCGCGTACATCCGGTTGGCCAACGATCGGGCCGTGCTTCCGACGACGATCGTGCTCGACACGTCGGCGTCGATGGCGTTTCCAGTTACGACGCGCGAAAAGTGGCGGCTCGCGCAAGATCTGACGATTGGGCTCGCGGCGGTGGCGCACGCTGATGGCGACCCAGTCGGCGTCGCCCTCCACGATCCACGCGCCATGGTGGCGATGCTGCCTCCACGCACGCGACGCGACGTCGTCGCCGAGATCGCGCGGGTCGTGTTGTCGGGCGAGCCCGGTGGCAGCGAACCGCTCGCGCCGATCGTGCGCTCCCTGCGCAGCGCGCGGCTCGTGCTGGTCACTGATCTCCTGGGCGACGAAGAGGACGCACTGCGCGCCGCGCGCGCGCACATCGTGAGTGGCGGCGAGGTGCACGTCGCGCACGTGGTCGCGCGCGAAGAGCTCGATCCGCCGCGTCGCACGTTGCTCGCCGCCGATCCCGAGCAGGGCTTCATCCAGCGGATGCTCGTCGAAAGCACGCGCCGAGAGTACGAGGAGCGCTTCGCGTCGTGGCGGAGTGACGTCGCGCGGCGGTGGCGGGCCGGCGGGGCGTCGTACACCGAAGTGATCACCGACGAACCGGCGTCGCACGCGGTGCGTCGAATCGCTTCCGCGGGTGAGCGATGATGAGCTGGTTACTCCCCTCGGCGCTGGCCATCGCGGGCGTGGCGTGCGTGGCGCTGATCGCCGCGCATTTCATCGCTCGCGATCGTCCCGTCGCCGAACCGCTGCCGACGGCGCGTTTCGTACCTGACCGCCGCATCCATGCGCGGACGACGTCGATCGCGCTGAGCGACTTGCTGCTGCTCGCGCTCCGCATCGCCGCCGTCGCCGCGATCGGGCTCGGCATCGCCGGCCCGATCATCGCCGGAGCGCGTGGGCGCGTCGCGCGCATCGTGCTCGCCGATCGATCGCGCAGTGTGCTGTCGCTCGATGAGGTGCGGGACAGCGCTCGCACAGCCGGTGCCGCCGACATCGTCATTGTGTTCGATTCTTCGGCACGGACTCTCACGGGGAGCGCGATCGATTCTGCCGGCAAGGCCGGCGCAATCGGCTCGCTCTCGGCCGCGATCGCCGCCGCTCACGGAGTCGCGGGATCGCTCGCGTCGCGCGCGGACTCGATCGAGATCGCGCTCGTCAGCCCCGCGAGCGTAGAGGAGATCGACGCCGCGACGCCGGCGATTCGAGCTCTGTGGCCCGGCCGGATTCGTGTGCTGCGCGTGCGCGCGGAGACTATCAGCGCCCCGCAGGCGGGCGTCGAGTTGCCTCGCGATAGCGAAGATCCGGTCGTCGCCGGCCTGTCGCTGCTCCCGCGCGAGATCGGCACGTCGGTGCGCGTCGTTCGCGGACGATTGAGCGCCGCGGATTCTGTGTGGGGAAGAGAGAACGCGCATGTCCTGGTGCATTGGCCTGCCTCGGACTCCGCGGCCGATTGGCCAAAGCGTACGAGCATCGACGCGATCGGCGGCGTCGCGTCGGCGAGCGGCGCGATCGTCGCCCGGCTGCCACGACTGTGGGCGGTGACCGGACGCGCGGTCGCTCGCTGGGCCGACGGTGAACCGGCGGCGGTCGAGCGCTCGTTCGGCGCCGGCTGCATCCGGGACGTCGCGGTGATCGTCGATCCGGCGAGCGACGTGACCCTCCACGCGCCATTCCGCGATTTCTCCCGTGCTCTGTTCGCACCTTGTGGCGGCGTGCAAGCATTCGCGCCGGCCGACTCGGCGACGCTCTCAGCGCTTGCCGGCACTGGTCCGCTCGCGCCGACGCGCGCCTTTCGCGGATCGGCTGACGAGTCGTCGCGCTTTACCCCTTGGTTGCTCGTGCTCGGCGCCGCGCTTCTGCTCGTCGAGTTGGCCGTGCGGCGCTCTTCGAAGGTCGCCGCGTGAGCCCCTCCCCGTTCGCGCGACTCCGTCTCGCGCGGCTGCTCCTCGCCGCGGGCACGACGGTGCGCGCGCTTGCCTGGGGTGTTGTCGCCGCGTTGACCTTGCTGCTCACCGCCGCCGCCGTCGATGGGATCGTCGCGCTCGCGCTCGAGACGCGCCACTCGCTGCGTTTCGTCTCGCTCGGCGCCGGCCTCGCGACCTTCGCTGCCCTGATGTGGCGCGACCGGCGCGTATGGACGCTTCGTCGCGTTGCCCTTTGGCTCGAGGAGCGCGACGCGTCGCTCGCCTACACGCTCGTTACCGCCGTCGAAACCGGCGACGACACCTTCGTTCGCTCGGCACAGGAAAGTGCGTGGACCCGCTCGGCGCGAACGGGCGCCTTGAGTGCTCCGATCGTTCCGCTGGCCGCGACGGTGGTCGCGCTCGTTGTGCTGCTGCTTCTCCCCGCCGGCGCGGTCGCGCGCATTCGATCGCCGCGGCCCGGCGACTCGATTCGTGGAATTGCCTCTCGCGATGCGGCGCGCAGCCGGCTGTCGCCATTCGTGGCGCGCATCGAACCGCCAGCATACACACATAACCAATCGTCGAGCATCGACGATCCAATCGAGATTCGGCCGATCGCGGGAAGCATCGTCACCTTCACGGGGCAGGGGAGCGCGCCGGGCGTGGTGGCGCACGTGAACGCGGAGTCACTCGCCGCGAACACGCGTGACGACGAGTGGTCGATACGCCTGGTCGCCGGCGCCAAGCCGATCGCGGTCCGATTCACGGACCGGTCATTCGAGCGGCTCGTCGTCATCAATTCGATCCCGGACGCGCCGCCTGTCGTGACGCTGCGATCGCCGGCCAGAGACAGCGTCCTCCGAACGCCGACAGGAACTCTCGCGTTGTCCGCCGACGCCTCCGACGACTTTGGTCTCACGAGCGCCATGTTCGAGTACATCGTCAGCTCGGGGGAGGGCGAAACGTTCAAGTTTCGCTCTGGAGTCATAGCGGGGAAGCCGATCACCGCGCCGCGCGCTACGCATGCGTCGATCACCGCCGCGCTTCCACTGGACGGCCTCAAGCTCGTGCCGGGTGACATCGTGCACATCCGCGCGGTTGCCCGCGACGGGAACAACGTGAGTGGCCCAGGCGTCGGAACCTCGGAGACGCGCGCGCTTCGTGTTGCGCGCACCGGTGAGTACGATTCGCTCGCCGTCGAGGCAGCGGCGCCGACCGAGGAAGCGAAGAACGTTGTCAGCCAACGAATGCTGATCATGCTCGCCGAAGCGCTCGAGCGACGCCGCCCGCGCCTCGCGCGCGATTCTGTCGTCGGAGAATCACGGTCCATCGCGGCGGATCAGAAGCGGCTTCGTCGAACTGTCGGCGACGTCGTATTCATGCGCCTCGGCGGGACTCAATCAGCGGAGGAGCACACCGATGAGGACTCGCCCGCGCGCGCCAAGACGATGCAGGACCTCCTGGCGCGCGCTGACTCGGCGACAAATCGCTCGACCGATCCGATCGATTTCCAAGGCGGAGAGAGCCCAGTGATCGCCGTCAATAAGCCGTTGCTCGAGGCGTACAACGCGATGTGGGACGCGGGCACGCAGCTCGAGCTCGGCGAGCCGGGAACCGCGCTGCCGCACATGCGCCGCGCGTTGGCCGCGATCGAAAAAGCGCGACAGGCCGAGCGACTCTATCTGCGCGGCCGGGCGCCGCAGGTCGTGATCGACATCGACAAGGCGCGCCTCAAAGGCAAGGACAAGGGGAGCTCCTCGACGCGTCCGGGGGGGGCGTTCACCGCAGGCGACTCCGCGGCGCACGCGCTGGAGTCGCGTTTCGTGCGCGCGATCGAG
>DATMHK010000238.1:0-7644 GCA_035554995.1 Gemmatimonadaceae bacterium | reverse complement strand
GGCTTCGCGTCGCGATCGCCGAGCACTTGCGGACGTCGCGCGCCGTCCGGTGCGTGGCCGATCAGATTCTGATCGTGCCGGGATCCCAGGCGGCGCTACGACTCGCCGCGGCAACGCTGCTCGAGCCGAATGACCGGGTTGCAATCGAGGAACCCGGCTATTTTGGAGCACACCGCGCGTTTCGGGCGGCGTCCGCGCAGCTCGTCCCCGTCCCGGTCGACGACGAGGGCTTGAATGTCGCGGCGCTCCAGCGTCGCGGGTCGAACATCCGCGCCGTGTACGTGACGCCGTCGCATCAATACCCGCTGGGCATGACGATGTCGGCGAGCCGGCGACTCGCGCTGTTGGACTGGGCGCAGCGGAACGAGGCATGGATCCTCGAGGACGACTACGACAGCGAGTTCCGATACGTCAGCCGGCCTGTCGGCGCACTGCAGGGCATGGATGCGAGCGATCGCGTGATCTACATCGGCACGTTCAGCAAAGCGCTCTTTCCAGCGGCGCGTGTGGGCTACGTCGTCGTCCCACCGTCACTCTGGAGAAGGTTTGTCGAGTCGCGATTCGCCTTCGACATCTTCACGCCGACGCTCTATCAGCGGGCCCTCGCCGAGTTCCTCGAATCGGGACAATTCGCGCGACACCTTCGCCGTATGCGTAGCGCCTACATGGAACGACGGGATGCGCTGCTCCGCGGTCTGGACCGGCACTGCCGCCATCTCGCCCAGGTTCACAATTCCGACGCGGGACTCCATGTGACCGTCTTGTTGCCCGCGGATGCGGGCCTCGACGATCGCGAGGTCATCGCGGAGTTGGGACGGCGTGGGCTCGCCGCGTTCGACCTGTCGAGCACGTATGTGGGGTCGATTCGGAGGCAGGGATTGCTGCTCGGATTCGCCTGCGCCGCTCCGCAGCGACTGCTTGCGGCGACACGTGTGCTCGGCGACGTGCTCGGCGAGTTGGCATGACGCAAGGCTACGAGCCATGATTCGACACGATGCCTGAGACAGTATTACTCGGCAACACCGAGGTGCGCCGGATCGGCGTTGGCACGAATCGCCTGCGAAATACCGACGACAGCGTTGCGTTCATCCGCGCGGCGGTCGAGGCGGGCGTGCAGATGATCGACACGGCGCACCTCTACACCGCCGGCGAGAGCGAGATGACGATCGGCCGCGCGTTGTCGCGCACGCCGTCGGGCGTCGTCGTCGCGACCAAAGGCGGCTACGGTGGCGCCGGGCGTGGTCGGCCCGATGTCCTCAAACAAGAGATCGAGCAGAGTCTCGCGAGCCTGCGGGTTTCGTGCATTGCCTTGTACTACCTCCATCGCGTGGACCCCGACACGCCGATCGAGGAGAGCTTGGGCGCGATCAAAGAGTATGTGGACCGCGGCGCCATCGAGCGCGTCGGGCTCTCGAAGGTGGACATGGGTCTCATCGAGCGGGCGCGGAACGTAGTATCGATCGCGGCAGTGCAGAACGAATACAACGTGGCCGAGCGGGCGTACGACGACGTCGTCGACTATTGCGCGCGTGAAGGAATCGTCTTCGTGCCGTACTATCCGCTTGGCGCGAGACCAAGCCAGGCCGTGCGCGCGGCAGCGAAGCGGCACCACGTCACGCCGGAGCAGGTGATGCTCGCGTGGCTGCTCATGCGATCACCGGCGATGCTTCCCATTCCCGGCACGCTCTCACTCGCCCATCTGCGGGACAACCTCGGCGCATTGTCGCTCGAGTTGTCCGACGCCGAGTTCGCCGAGATCGCCGAGGGCTGATTTCAACGACGAACCAGCAGCCTTACGGCTGGAGCGCGCAGGCGCGGGGCTTGCGGCTTACGTGCGACGAACTGATCTCGGTTGAGCGTCGTCGACAAAGCGACCACGGAATCTCCGCTCATGCTGAAAGTGATGTGTGTTGAGTAATACTCGCGGATGAAGGGGTCACGCCAAACGACATAGAACGTGTCGCCGCCGTGGTATTCGAGATCCGCCAATCGGCCGTCGCCCATTTGCAGGGTGAGTCCGGAAGGCGCCTGTCGAATCAAGATGGGACCGAACACCGGATGCTCGTAGTTGCCGGCGAACGCGGCCAACGGTAACCGGTGCGGCGTCGGTGAGCGCATGGCGTCCATGGCGCGCTGATTCGCGATACGGGCGCTGTCGCTGTTTGGAATGCGTGCGAACATTTCGGCCGCCCAGTCGCGCGGCGGATAGCCGAGGAAAGCGTCCGCGATTCGATTGACGAGCGCGAAATGCACGTTCGGCGCCGACCAGGTATTCACCATCACCGCGATCCCGAGGCGGTCGTCGGGGAAAAGCGCCATCCAGGCGATCTGTCCGTCGCCGTTGCCGGTGTGCCACCAAACGCGGTGACCGCGGTAATCCATGATTTGCCAGCCGAGGCCGTAGCCGGTGACTGTGTCTTCGACGAGTCGAGAGGCGCGCATCGCGGGACTGGGTGTGATCACAGCGTGGACGCTGTGCATCTCGCGCATGCTCGAATCGCTCACGTAGCGCTTGCCGTCGAGCACTCCGCCATTGAGGTGGAGACGCATCCATCGTGTCATGTCGTTCGCAGTGGTCTGCACGGCTGCGGCGGCGGCGATGGGTTGCCGCTGCCGTTCCCGCGGAATCACCTGCTGCCGACCGTCCACCGAAGCGTGTGGCGAGGCGACGTTGGGCATTCTCGCGCTCTGCTCATAACTCCACGTGGTGGACGTGAGACCGAGCGGTTTGATCACGAGGTCGCGCAGCAGGGACTCGACATCGCTGTGGGCGGCGGCCGCCATCGCCTCGCCCGCCACGGTGTATCCGATGTTCGAGTAGACCATCGATCGCCGAAAGGGCGCTACGATCTGAAGAAACCGCATACGTCGCAGGACCTCCTTTCTGTCGACTGCCGTGAGAACCCACATCATGTTGGCGGCATCGATACCGGTGCGGTGCGACAGGAAATCGCGCAGCGTGGCTTGTTGGGTGAGCGAGTCGTTGGGGAGCACGAGGTCGGGCAGGTATCGTCTCACGGGGTCGTCCCAATTCAGCGCACCGCGATCGACGAGCACCGCTGCCGCGGCCGTGGTGAACGATTTCGAGAGCGAGGCGACGTCGAACACCGTGTTGGCATCGACGCGGCCGGGTTTGCCGAGCTCGCGTACCCCGAACCCTTTGGCCACGATAGTGGAGTCGTTGCGAACGACGGCGAGCGCGATGCCCGGAATCTTCCACTGCTCGAGTACGGCCGAGATGTAGTGGTCGAGATCCACCGGCCACGCGGCCGGTGGCGCGCTTCGCTGCTGTGGGCGCACGTCGGAGACGGGGATCGCCATCGTCGTGACGAGCCACACTAGTGTTAATTTTTTGACACTTCCGGACGTTCGAATAGATCGACTCATGGTGACGCTCCGCGAAGACGTTTGAGGTAGGCGGCGGGTGCCGCGTTCAAGGACGAGTGTCGCCGAGCGCTCGGCGAACGGCGGCGCGGACGGCAGCGTGTCTGTCGTCGAGGTGCGGGCGGAGCAAGTCGCGCGCGTCCGGCCCGCCAACCGAGGCGAAATACTCCACTGCCTGCGAACGAACCTGCCAAGCCGGATCATCAAGCGATGATCGCATCGGCGTAGCGGCTCGAGGATCGCGCGAGTCCGCCAGCGCGGAGACGGCCATCGCACGAAGCCGCCACACGGGATGTGTGGTCAGCGATAGAAGACGGGAAACGGTACGCCGATCCGGCACAACTCCCAAGGCCCACGCGGCGTAGGCCTGCACGCGCCAGTCGTGGTCGTCGAGCGCCGCACGCAGTGGCTCGGCGAGCCTCCCTTTCGTGACGCGCGACAGCACCCACGTCGCGCGCTCGCGGACGAAATCGTTCTCGTGTCGGGGCACATGGTGAAGCGCGCCGATGAACGGCATCGCGATCGCGGAATCGGGGCCGGCCAGAACGTCTCGAACGAGCATGGCAAGAGTGCGCTCGTCGATGACCAGTGGAACCAGCTCACTTCGCGGATCCGTGAGGGAGTCTCCGCTCCGGTCGGGCTCCGGCGCGACGAGTTGCGGTACTGATGGCGCCGCATTCGAAACGGTCAGGGCCGCCGATGGCAGCGCCAAGCCGATGCCAGTCACGACAGCGCAGACGGAAGATGCCCGAGAGAATCTCCGTGCCGGTTCTCTCATGAGCGCCCGAATGCGAAACTCGAGCTCGCGTGCCCGTGACATCGCGCTCGCGGCTGGCGCCAGCGTGAACAATCCGCGATCGGCGCGCGTGACGCGCAGCAGCAGGTCGGCGTATCCGCCGGCATCGGCACCGCAGCGAATCACGGTTTCGTCGCAGGCGCGCTCGCTCTCGAGCCGCAGACGCGCCGCGGCTATTCGCACCAGGGGGTTGGCCCAGTACAGGCTCGCTGCGAGATCGGCGACCAGATTCACCAGGCAATCGCGGCGCGAAGTGTGCGCGATCTCGTGCAGCAGGATGGCCTCGAGATCGGCGTCGGAGTATGCGTCGGTGGATTCTGGAATCAGTACGACCGGGCGAATGAGACCTACGACGGCCGGCGATCGAACTTCGGTCGAGGTGCGTATGTCGACGCCAGACGCGCCTGTGCGGAGTTGGGCCTGGACGGCGAGGCTGCGAATGCGCGACGACGCCGCGGATGCCCGAGCCGCGGATTGGTGTGCGCGGAGCTCGGCATTCACTCGGCGTAGCATGAGCACGGCCGCGCCGACGAGCCAGCCGGCCAATGCGAGCGGCAGGAGCGGCAGACCGTGGCCGGGTCCGTCGGCCGGGCGCAAACGCGGCACCTGGACCAAAGAGTCGTCTGCCCTGACGGTGACGAACTCCACATCCCGCGGCGTCGTACGCGCTGCTTCGGCAAGTCTCGTGATGCGGCGCGCACCCGCGTCGAGCACGTTCAGCTCGAGGCGTGGCAAGACGGCGACGAGGAAGGGTAGCGCGAGTAGTACGACCACGGCGGCGGTCCAGACCGCGTGACGCGTCGCGGCGGGTGCGCGTCGCGCGAGCACCGTGATCGCCAACCCCGACGCGAGCACACACGTCGGCTTCAGCAGTAGCGCGCCGAGCAACTGGCCCCACGTCATCGCGACCGTTTCCTCCGCGAGCGGCGGGTGCGTGCCACAAGATCCTCGAGTCGGGCCAAATCATCGTCGCTGATCTGCCCCGATCCGGAGCCGAGCAGCGTCGCCATGGCGTCGGCCGCCGAGCCGGCGAAAAAGGTTCGCACGACGTGCTTCAGATGCGAGACACCCGCGTCGGGCCGCGGCGTGGCGGGCATGTACAGGTAGCGTTTGCCATCCTCGACGTGGACGAGCTGACCCTTGGCGACGAGGATGCGCAGGAGCCCTCGCACAGTGGTGTAGGTTGGGGCGTCGGGTAGAGCGTCGTGCACATCCGAGGCGGCGGCGCGCCCCATACGGTACACGACGTCCATGATCTGGCGTTCGCGCCGACTCAACGGCGGTGGAGCGTCGCGATCGCTGCGGCGTGAGATTGCGGGACCGGAGTCGGCCATGTGTCAATAATTTGACATGTGAGCGGGAATGTCAATATTTGCGCCGAATTTCACGGAATGGCCTGAGGCCACTGACATCCGACTGCGCGCCGGAATATTCTGAGAAGGTGGCAACCTCGAGTGTCGATCATGTCCGGACATAGCGACAGCAGCGTAGGCGAGGAGCTCAATCAGCGGCCCACACTCGACGAGGCGCATCAGGCGGCGCTCGCCGAACAGCGTCACCGTGTCGAGGAGCTCGCGGCGGCGTGTGCGATCGACGAGAGTGAGTTGCTTCGCGACTTACGAGATCGAGGAATCAATGTGACGTCAGTGTGGGATTTCATCGCCTCCGGCGGCGCGCCGCCGGCAGCCGTTCCCATCCTCGTTACTCATCTTTCGACGCAGCATCACGAGCGTATTTGGGAAGGGATCGTTCGCGCCCTCTCCGTGAAGCACGCGCGCGCCGCGGCGCTGTCCGTCCTCACCGACCTGTACCGGCGCGAGGAAAGCCGGAGCCGTCGCTCAGTGCTTGCTCACGCGATCGGTGCGATGGCTCGCCTCGACGAAGTCCAGGATCTCCCCGAGATCGAGACTTACAAGACGTCATTCATCCGTTGACGTCCCTTATCGCCCATCGCCCATCGCCCATCGCCATCGCCCATCGCTACTCGCACCTGATCGCCACCAACGGATCGACCCGCGCCGCATTGCGCGACGGAATGAGCGCGGCAAGAACGCCGACGCCCACCAACACCGCCGCCCCAATCGCCAGCGGACCTGGATCAAACGGCGTGACTCCGTACAGCAATGCGCGCAGCGACCGCGCTCCGGCCAGAGCGAATGGAATGCCGATGGTAACGCCGATCGCGACGACTCGCAGGGCCTGCGCCATCACCATCCGCATGACCTGCATCCGTCGCGCGCCGAGCGCCATGCGCACCCCTATCTCGCGCGTGCGCGCCGAGACCTGGAACGCCATCACGCCGTAGAGTCCGATCGCCGCGAGCAGGAGCGCGAGGAAACCGAACGCCACCGAAAGCGCGGCGAGCGCGCTCTCGCGTCCTACTGTCATCGAGAGCAAATCACTCATAGGCATCAGGTGCCGAATGCGGACCTTCGGCAACTCGCCGAGGATGATCGCGCGCGCGGGCGGTACGAGCGTCGCCGGCGGCACTGTCGTGCGAATGGCGAACACCGCGCGATCGCTCATGTCGGGCCACTGACCACGCGTGAGGTACACCGTGTTCGGCGCCGGCGAGCGGAGGTCGCTCTGCTTCGCGTCGGCGACGACGCCGACGATCGTCATGTCGCGCGCCCCCCCCGTTGCGCGCTCGTCGCCTCCGCGCCCACCGCCTGCCCGGAAGCCTATCACTTGTCCGATCGGATTCCGGCCGGGGAAGAAGTCGCGCGCGAGATGCTCGCTGATGACCGCAACGCGCGGGCTTCCGACGACATCCTGTTGGTTGAAATCCCGGCCGCCAATGAGCGAGATCCCGAGCGTCTCGAAGTACCGCGGCGCTACGGCGAAGCTCGCCACTTCCACCTGATCGTCCGACGCGTTCTCGAACCCCGCCGCATCGAGGAGCCTCGTCGGCAGGCCGCCGTAGATGAGAGGCACAACGAACGACTCCGCGACGGACTTCACACCGGGCATCGCGGCGAAGCGAGCGTGGAATGTCGGCACCGTCGCCTGGAGCAGCGTGTCGTTATGCGTCGTGCCGCGGACGTCGAGCTGCACGATGAGCAGCGTTTCCGGATGGCTTCCGCCGACCGATTCAGTGAGATGCCGAAGGGTTGCGCTCAAAAGCCCGGCGCACGACAGCAGCAACAGCGCGAGGCCGACCTGAATGGCGACGACGCCCTTGTCCAGCGCGCGCACGCGCCGCCCCGCCGCCTGATGGTCGCGAAGCCCCGCGACGATGTCGCCGCGCGTCGCACGAATCGCCGGAACGACGCCGAAGATGAGGCCGCACCCCAATGCGACCGCGGCCGTGAATCCGAAAATCATCAGGCTCGGGCGAATCGCGACGAACGGGCCGAGCATACTGAGTCCCGCCGGCATGTTCCGCGACAGAAGCGCCGATCCCCAGGTCGCCAGCGCGATCCCCGCCGTACCGCCGAGCACCGCCAGCACGAGCGACTCGGCGA
>DATMHK010000237.1:0-7419 GCA_035554995.1 Gemmatimonadaceae bacterium | reverse complement strand
CTCTTCAGACGTCACGAGGTTACGAAGATCCGACTTCATCGCGGTGATGTACGCCTTCTGCTTCGTGTTGGCGAACTTCGGGATCGCGATCGCGGCCAAGATGCCGATGATCACGACAACGATCAGAAGTTCGATCAGGGTAAAGCCCTTGCGCTGTTTAAGCATGTCTCGTTTCACCAGAAAGAGAGGGAGAAATGGGGCACTGCGTCGAACCACCGGCGGGCAGTAAGGCAACTGGCGGACCGAGGAGCCCGGCATGGTGTAAGCTCAAATCGCTTATGAGCTTCGCATGTTCATGGGCTACGGAACGTCTGCTTTTCTTGCCGCCTTTTGCAGTGTCTCTGGCAGTTTGCCACCGACGGTCTGGGGACGTGCCACCGCGGCCACCCCTGCAGTGTCATTTTTCTTCGCTGCCGAATGCGCAGCGGCTTTGGACGAATCGGCCAGCTTGATGAGACGATGTGTGATCCGCGACGGCCCACCCGCTTTCAGGGCGCCGAGCGCCGCGACTTTTGCCGAGTCATATTGGCCAACCTCGAGGAGGCAGTTCGCCAATTGGGTGCGCCCCATCGGGAAGTCGGGATCGAGGTCCCACGTCCAGCGATAAAAGGGGATGGCTGGGGCGCAGAGGCCAAACTTGCGGTACTGCTCCGCAAGGTTGAAGGTCATGTACGGATCGTACGGAAAGAGCTTGAGCGCGATTTTGTACTGCGCCTCCCCCTCGCGCATGTGGTCGTGCCGGAACAGCCACGATCCGAGCATGTAGTGGGTACGATACCCGTCCGGTGAATCGACAATCGCCCTTCGGAACAACGTTTCGTCGTCGCGCCACACCGGGGCTCGCAGCTCGCTGCGAACGATCCCCGCGGTCAGCACCAGTCCACACAACATCTGCGGCACGAGGCGCGACGGACCCGGCTGCCTTTCGCGCCAGGCGTCGACCACCGGAACGAGCACCGCGCCGAGCAGGATCATCGCGCCAAGGCTCGGGAGGAAAAGCGTGCGCTCCGCGAGCAGGATGCCTGTAGTGACGAGGAAATTGCTCGACGGCAGCAGCGTGACCGCGGCGAACGCGATCCCGAAGCTCATCGCCGGTTTCTTGCGCCGGAGCGTCACGCCGAGCGTGAGGATCGCGACGAGGAGCACGAGTCCGGGCAGCTGCGAAATGCTCAGGCCCTGCGCGATCTCGGTATCCGGCGGGCTGTAGTCCGACGACAGGTGCGCCGGCCAGTACAACAACCGGAACCAATCGGGGACGACGCCGATCGCCGTCAGAATGCGATCGGCCGATGAGATGTGGAGCGAAGCGAAGGGCTGGAACGGCTGAAACCCGGCGATTTCCCGCCCCACGAAGACCCGCGAGCGCGCCGCCAGGAATACGAGCGCAACCCCGGTCAGGGCGAGAAAGACAGGCCGCAGGCGTCGCGCGCGCTCTCGTACCGGCGTCGCGTCGGCGATCACCGTGAGCTCGGCGGCAACCAGCAGCGCGGGAAGCACGACGCCGTGTTCCTTCGAGAAGCAGGCCCCGGCGTAGAGCAGGAGAATGGCCGCGATCGTCCGCGGAGCAAGGACGCCATCGCCGCGCATGCGGTCGCGCAGATACAGCGTCACCGCGGGAATCATGAACACCGCGACGAGCAGCTCCGATTGACCAACACCGTTCGCGACGGCTTCGACGTGCACCGGATGCACCGCGAAGAGCGCGGCCACGACCCAGGCGCACCACCCGGGCAGGACGCGTCGCGCGAGATAGTACGCGAGCACCGCCGACAGCGCGTACAGGGCGATGTTCGCGCCGTGAATGACCATCGCATTTCCACCGCTCAGCGCGAACTCGAGCTTGAACGCGAGGCTGGTGAGTGGACGGTAGCCGTCGCTGCCCCAATCGGGCGGCCAGTATGGCGTGGTGAAAGCGCGCCACCAACCGTGGAGGTCGCGCATGAACGGATTCTCGAGAATGACCGGGCGGTCATCGTAGGTGAACCCGTTGACGATGCCCGTCGCCGATGCGGCGATCGCGAGCAGCGCGAGTGATATCGCGGGGAGGGGCCACGCGGGCCGACGGAGACTTCGGCTCACGCCCGAATCAGCCGAAGAGGTTGAACTTCGTGATATGCCACAAGGCGGCGACGCCGTCCTTCCAGCCAATTTTCTTTCCTTCCGCGTACGTACGGCCCGAATAGCTGATCGGCACTTCATATATACGGGCGTCGGCCTTTGCCAGGCGCGCCGTGATCTCCGGCTCGAAGCCGAATCGATCCGCGGTCAGCTTGGGCAACAGCGCGCGCGCAACCTCGCCCCGAATGGCCTTGTAGCAGGTCTCCATGTCGGTGAGGTTGAGGTTCGTCAGCATGTTGCTGTACCTCGTCAGCCAGTGATTGCCGACGGAGTGCCAGTAATAGAGCACGCGGTGCGGTCCGCCGAGGAAGCGGGAACCGAAGGAGGCGTCGGCGCGCCCGTCGAAGATGGGCTCGAGTACCACCGGCCAATCATTAGGGTCGTACTCGAGATCGGCGTCCTGCACGATCACGATGTCGCCGCGGCTCATCGACAGCGCATGACGGATCGCCGCTCCCTTGCCGCGATTTACCGACTGGCGGAAGAGTTGATCGATCTTGCCCTGGGCGAGCAGCGTCTCGAGGATCTGCTGCGTCCCGTCCGTCGAGTGGTCGTCGACGCAGATGATCTCCTTGCGGATCGGAGTGGCGCGCACCTGCTCGACGATGAGGTCGATCGTTTCCCGTTCGTTGTAGACGGGGATCAACACCGAGAGCAGGGCCTGCTGCGGGTCGAGCGGTGTGCGCCGCCGGAGGACCGGCAGCTGGGCCCCCTCTCCCCCCGTCACGCCTCGACTCCGTAGCGGGAGAGTTTTCGGTAGAGCGTCGACGGATCGATTCCGAGGATTTCCGCCGTGCGTGATTTGTTGCCGTTCTCAGCCTGCAGAACCCACATGATGTACGCCCGCTCGACCGCCTCGAGGGTCGGGTTGGGAGGCGTGCGCGTGGAAACGAGCGGTTCGGCGCGACGCTGCGTCACGCGTTCAGGCAGCGTCGCAACGCCGATCTCCGGGCCCTCGGTGAGAATGACCGACCGCTCCAACGCGTTCTCCAGCTCGCGAACGTTGCCCGGCCAAGCGTAATCGAGCAGCGCGTCGCGCACCGCGAGGCCGAGACGCTTCGGCTCCTCCGCGCGCGTCGCGGCGATGCGCTGCAGGAAATGCTCGGCGAGAATCGGAATGTCGTCCGGACGCTGGCGCAACGGCGGCAGATGAATGGCGATGACGTTGAGGCGATAGTACAGATCGCTGCGGAAGTTTCCGGTGCGAATCTCTTCCTCGAGGTCGCGATTCGTCGCGGCGACGAGGCGCGTGTCGACCGGTACCGCCTCGGTAGCGCCAACGGGAATCACCTCGCGGTGCTGTAGTGCGCGCAGGAGCTTCACCTGCGTGGCCGGCGTCGTCTCGCCGATTTCGTCGAGGAAGAACGTACCCTTGGACGACGCGCCGAAGAGACCGAGCTTGTCTTTCACGGCCCCGGTGAAGGAGCCCTTCACGTGACCGAATAGCTCGCTCTCGAGCAAGCTTTCCGGCAGCGCGCCGCAGTTGATCGACAAGAACGGTCCTTCGGTGCGCGTGGAAAGCTCGTGAATGTACCGCGCGATGACTTCCTTACCGGTTCCCGATTCGCCCTGGATCAGCACCGTGGAATCGGTGGGAGCCACAGTCTCGACGAGACGCAGGACGTCGAGCCAGCTCTTGCTCGTACCCACGGGACGCGTGCCGCCACCGCGCTCGGCACGGCGAATCGCCTGCTTCAGCGACTTGTTCTCGGCGCGGAGATTTCGATGCTCCGCGGCGCGGCGCAGGATCGCCACCAGCTCGTCGTTGCGGAACGGCTTCTGGATGTAGTAGTAAGCGCCCGCGTTCACCGCCTGCATCGCCGACTGCAGCGTGGCCTGCGCGGTCATGAGGATCACCGGAACGTCGGGATCGGCTTCGCGCGCCGCCGCCAGGATCTCGACGCCGCTCACGTGGGGCATGCGAATGTCGGTGAGCACGATGTCGGGGCTCATCTCACTGATCTTCTCGAGCCCCTCCTTGCCACCGTGCGCCAGACGAGGCGCGAACCCTTCGTTGCGCAGCAGGATATTGAGCGAGTCGAGAATTCCCGTCTCGTCGTCGACGATGAGAACGCTCGGCTTGAGACCAGACGCATCGATCACGAAAAACTCCTTGCGGTTGGTGCGGCTCCCCGCGACGGCGTAGCCGTGGCGGCGGGGGGGACGTTGGGTGAATTGGACCGTTGCAAACGCGGCAACACGACGGTGAACCGGGTTCCTCGCTTGCCGGAGTCGACGAGCACGACGCCGCGATGCGCTTCGATCGCGCGGTGCACAACGGGGAGCCCCAACCCGGTGCCGTTGGCTTTGGTGGTGAAGAACGGGTCGAACATGCGGTCGCGAACTTCGGCGGGAATCCCGGGACCGGAGTCGGTGACGCGGAGTGAAACGGCGTCCTCGTCGAACGAGAGTCCGGCCGGGATCGATTCCATTCTGCCTTGGGCGACCTCGATACGGACTTCGCTTTCGGAAGGCGCCGCCTGCAGCGCGTTCAGCGCGAGGTTGAAGATCGCGCGGTGCAAGAGATCCTCATCGCCGTCCAGCATCACGGGCTCCTCCGGCGCGACGCATGTGACGCGAACGCTTTCGTCACGATCGGGATGCGCGTGCGCGAGGCTCGCCGCGCCGCGCGCGATCGTCGCGAGATCGACCGGTTTGGTCCGCGCCACGCGAACGCGCGCGAAGTCGAGAAACTCCGACAAGAGTCGTGAGAGCCGGTCGGATTCGCGCAGCACGAGCGCGCCAAGTGTACGCTGATCATCGGAGACCGCGGGCATGCGCGAGATCTGCTCCACCGCGCTCCGAATGGACGCGAGGGGATTCTTGATCTCGTGCGCCAACGACGCACTGAGCTCGGCGATTCCCTCGAGGCGCTCCGCGCGGAAACGCAGCACGTCCATCCGCTTCTGGTCCGAGAGATCCTGGAAGATCGCGGTGGCGGTGCGGCGGCCGTCGTCTTCCTGCTCTGTGTAAGTCGTGGTGACGCCGATCGGGAATCGGCGTGTGGCCGTCGACACGAGACCTTCGCCGCGCGTCGTGCGGACCCGCGCCTGTGCGGCGTCGCGAATCGCGCCCGCGAGCTCGGGCGCGACCATTCCGATGGCATCGAGGACCGGCTCGCCGACCCGCGTGATGAGCTCGATGCCGAGGAGCTGCTCGGCGGTCGGGTTCGCGTAGAGCAGGCGTCCATCGGTGTTCACCGTGACGACGCCGCTGCGGATGTTGCGCAGGATGTCGTCGGCCTGGAGGCGCGTCTGCTCGAGCGCGGCGACGAGAATGGCCTTTCCTTCACTGCTCTCGCGGAGCCGCGCGCTCAGATACCGAATCCCCAGCGTGACGAGGGCGATCACGGAGAGCTGCATCCAGACGGCCGGTTCGCTCAGCGGCGAACGAAGCAGTACGACGACGTCGGCGAAATAGAACGCGATGCCAAGCCCGGCGATCAGCAGGCCGCCGGAGGCCGGGACGAGGAGCGACGACGTCGCGATGACGAGGATGTAGAGCGCGGCGAAGGGCGACGACGTGCCGTTCGTCAGGTGGACGACAGCCGTGACGAGCAGCAGGTCGAAGATGGCCTGCATGTAGACGAACGCGTGCCCGAACCGCCTTCTATAGATTTCACCGTATCCCGTCGACCCAACGGTGACGATGGCCGAGATGGCGAAAGCGAGCGACGCAACGAGCGTCTTGCTCGAGTCGACCGAGCTCCAGTTCGAGACGGCGGCGATGAAGATCGCGCTGGCGAGGCAGATGCGGCCGATCAGGACCCAGCGCAGCAACCGCCTGGGGTCCAGGATGACACGCAGCGCCGCGTCGGACGATCGGGGGGTGAGTCGCACGCTTGCGGGACGGGGGCGGGGCGGGGGGGGGGATGCCGGTGGGGCTTTGCAAACTGCCACAGATCGCGATAGGGCCAACTTGTTGCAATCTGCTATAGCGAAGGACGATCCCAGCCACCCACGGTTACGATCGCAATGACCAATTCCGAATCGCTGACCATCACATCCGAGATCTCGATACCGCGTAGCGAGTTGACGTATCGAGCCACGCGATCCGGCGGGCCGGGTGGTCAGCATGTGAATACGTCATCTACGCGCATCGAGCTGCTGTGGGACCTTTCCGGCTCGCGTGCCGTGAGCGACGAGCAACGGGAGCGATTACGCGCGAAGCTTGCCGCTCGACTCGATGGCGACGGAATGGTGCGCGTCGTGGCGAGCGATCGCCGCAGCCAACAGCAGAACCGCGCCGCCGCCGACGAGCGACTCTCCGCCCTCGTGCGCCACGCGCTCCACGTGCCGAAGAAGCGGCGAAAAACGAAACCGCCGGCCGCGGCGAAGGAGCGGCGGATCAAGGCGAAGAAGCTGCGGTCGGAGCGAAAGCGGGATCGCCGGGTGGAGCTGGACTAGGGCACTGAAAAGGCAACGTCGCTTTCGGCTATGGTCGGCGGCGGCGGCTGACGGCTGGCTGGCAGCGCGCGGCGGTGCGCACGGCTTGCGGCTTTTGGGCTTGCGGTTGCCGGCCTGCGGCGGTGCGCACGGCTATCGGCTGCTCAGCATCGGCTGTTGTCATCCTGAGCGAAGCGAAGGACCCGTGTCCCGTTCTTGTAACTGACTCGGGAAAGTAGGTCCTTCGTCGCGCAGCCCGCCCTCGAGGAGCGCCAGCGACGAAGGGCTCCTCAGGATGAGGCGCGGGCCTGCCGAGAGCCGTGCGCACCGCCGCAAGCCGCGGCCGATAGCCAATGAGCCACAAGCCGTGCGCACCGCTGCCATCCGTGAGCCAGCCGACAGCCGCCGCCGCCGACCATCGCCGACAGCGACGTTCCGCCGTTCAGGCACATGGGGGCAACCGGGCTGATCGGCCGCACGGGTTGCACTCGGGACGTGACGAGACACATTCATGGCGCGGTTTGCATAAAGTATTGCGTCGTTGTCACGCTGCCCTGCTGCCCAACCGCCACCCCCGGAGGCATGTCATGGTATCGCCCAGGCCATCAGGCCTAGTCGCCGCTGCGTTTTTGGCCGTACTGCTCACCACCGGCGCCGTCGCCCACGCACAAGGGAACATCTCGGGAACCGTCACCGCTCAAGCCGGCACGCCACTGCAGGAAGCGCGCGTCATCGTCCTCGGCACGACGCGATCCGCGAACACAGGTCCCGACGGCAAGTATCTGATCCGCGGCGTACCGGAGGGAACCGCCGACATCCGCGTGCTCCGCGTGGGCTACCAGGAAGTCAAACGCTCCGTACGCGTGCTCGACGGCCAGACGGCGACGCTCGACTTCACGATGTCACAGAGCGTCGT
>DATMHK010000236.1:0-8301 GCA_035554995.1 Gemmatimonadaceae bacterium | reverse complement strand
GAGCTAGCCGGGATCGAGATCTACTCCGGTCCAGCGACGATCCCGGTGCAGTACAGATACGGCAACGCGAGCTGTGGAGTCATCCTCATCTGGACCAAAAGCGGTTGAGTGGAGTCCGGGCGTTATTTAGCGTGAGGCCGCGCGTGAAGGTGGGGCTCATGGAATGCGATCGTTGCAAGAGTGCCGAGGCGATCCTCCACATCACGCAGGTCGCGACCGATATGCTCGCACAGCGCCAGACGAGCGCGCTATCCATTGCCTCACCGCGCGTGCGCTGGCCTCCCCTTCGCGCTCGAATCGCACCGCCATCGCCGAACCGACCCTCGTCGACAGCTATTCCAGCCGCGAGTCGTCGTTCTCATGTGATGAGGTCGCCAGCCCCATCCGTCGCAGCGTCCACAGCCGTAGCGGAATTCCAAGGGTAAAATTAGAGATCCGTGAGCTTCTTGCGCCGTCCGTAAACGCAAGCTAAGGTGACCCGGACCACGCGCGTGGGCCGTACGCGCGGCGACGGGGAGTCCGATGCATCAGCAGTGCGATTTGGCCGCTGCCTCCTTGTTGTGGGCCTTTCGCCGCTGAGGAATCGGTCTCGGATGAGTAAACACCGTCGCTCAAAAGAAAGCCGGGCGCACGTCGTGGCGCCCACGACGGCCACTGCGGCGGAACCCGCATCGCAGGGGCCCCCGAGGCCCGGCGAAGTCCGTCCGCCTGGTTTCTGGCCGATGATTCGGCGGAATGCGCCACTCATCGGCGCGTGTGCGGTAATCGCGGGCGCCGCCGCGTTCTTCGTGACAGCTCGGCTCCCGCGACTCTACGAGTCGTCCGTGTCGATTCGCGTCGACCCGCGCGGACGCCTCTTGTCGATCAGCGCCTCGGACGTCGCGAGTGAAAACGCGATGGCCACGGAATTGGAGATGTTGCGGAGTCGGTCGCTCATCCGCCGCGTTGTCGATTCGACCGGTTTTCGACTACAAATCAGCTCGGCAAAGTCCGGCGCAGGCACCGAACGATCCAGGTCGACTTTCCTGACGGAGGTTCACGTTGCGGATAACGCGCCGCTCGGACCCTACCGGTTGGTTCCCCTTTCCGACGACAAGCTTCAGCTCCTGGAGGTCGATGGCAAAAAGCTCGTCGATCTCGTGCCCGTTGGAAAACCCGTGGCCGCGCGCGGTCTGTCGTTCCGTGCGTCACCCGCGGCGCTGGCGCAGGCGCCACTGAACCTCACGGTTCTTCCAATCGATGACGCCGTGGACTCGGTCGCTGCGTGGACGTCCGTATCGCGGCGCAGCCGGGACGCCAATATCGTCGACGTGCGCGTACGTGGCGCGGACGCCGGACTTGTCTATGCAGTCGCGAACGCCTTTGGTCAGCTTTACGTCGTTGGTCACGAGGGCGAACGCCGCCTCGAGGCGCAGCGGTCTGTCGAGTTTCTTCGCGATCAGCTGACCCGTGTCTCTCGTCAACTGCGGACGTCCGAGCAGAAACTTCGCGACTATCGAGCGAGTGCGGGGGTCATCAGCCTCCCCGACGAAGCTTCGACCGGCGTGAGTCATCGGGCGGAGCTCCTCGCCCAACGGAACGCCACGAACGTGGAGCGAGAGGCGTTGCAACGGCTCCTCCAGTCGACCGCCGGATCGAAGGGCGGTGGCGCCGATGACAACTATCGTCAGCTCCTCGCGTTCCCCACGTTGCTGCGCAGCGACGCCGCCGTCGGAATGCAGACCGCGTTGACGATGGCGGAACAGAAGCGAAGTGAGCTCGTGCCGCAGCAAACCGAACGCGGCGCCGAAGTGAAAGCGCTCGACGCCCGCATTGCCGAGTTGCACGGGCAGCTGCGCGCGTTCGTGACGACGTACCTGCAAGGGCTGACCAACGAGGTGCAGGCGTTGGATTCAACCTTGTCCCGTTCCGACCGGTCGCTGGCGACGCTTCCCGAAAAGGAGCTCCGCTACGCCGAGCTCGATCGACAGGCGAAAACCAACGAGTCGTTGTTTGCGATGCTCCAGCAGCGACTGAGGGAGTCGGAGTTCGCGGCCGCCGCTACCGACGAGAGTATCCGGTTGATCGACCCCGCGGTCTTGCCGAGACACCCCGTATTCCCCCGGCCGATCCTGACGACGCTGCTCGCCATCGCGGCGGGGTTGCTCATTGGAGTATTGGGAGCGTTGCTGCGCGAATACAGCGATCGCGCGCTGCGCACCCGGTCACAACTGCTCGCCCTCACCGGCTCGCCGGTGCTGAGTTTGATTCCGCGACTCCAGGGAGCGCGCGCCTTCGTCGCCCGATTTCCGGGCATCGCCTCTCGAACGCCGGCCGTGCCGTTGGAGATGCCCGAGCAAGGGCGGGGCGCTGTCGTTCGTCCCGTCGGTCGCGGCTCGTCGGCGCGCTACTCGACGAGCGATCTGTTCGGATTTGCCGAGTCGTACGCGCGGCTGGTGACAAATCTCGGATTCGCCGCGACGGAACGGCGGATCGAGGTCCTTCTGGTGACGAGCGCGCTCGCCGGCTACGGCAAGACGACCGTTGCGACGAATCTCGCGCTGACGCTCGCTCGTGAAGGCAAGCGCGTGTTGTTGATCGACGGCGACCTGCGCGGTGGACGGATCGGCGGAATGCTCGGGCCACCGGCGCGGTCCGGTCTCGGGGAAGCGCTGCTTCGGCAAATCACGTTCGACGCGGCGGTCGCCGAGCTCGATGTGGGCTCGGAGCGCACGTTGCACGTGATGCCGCGAGGGCGCGCCATCATGGCGGATCCGCCGGCCCTTCTGGCCTCGGCCGCGCCCCGCGATTTGATCGCCTGGGCGCGGCGCAGGTTCAACATGGTAGTGATCGATACGCCGCCGGTGAACAGCCTGGCCGACGCCGCGATGTTCAGCCGGCATTGCGACGGCGTGCTCCTCGTGGCGCGCGCCGGAGCAACCGGACGCGACGCCCTGGTGTTCGCCATGGAGCAGCTGCGCATGGTGCGCGCGCCGGTCGTTGGAGCGGTACTCAACGACGTCGATCTTCGTCGAGACGCCGGCGTCGACGGCGCCTACGCCGCGTATGGCCGGTACGCGAGCGGCTCCGGCGCCCGATTCAGCCTGCAGCGATGAGTGTTGCTATCGTGAGTCATAACCTGTTGCAAAAGATTTGGCCGGACTCTTTGAACGCGGGCTCGCGCGCGTCCAATGGGTCAGTCCGCCCGGTGCGGCGACGCATCGGCGCCGCGATCGCGTGGCTTCCCACGCACGACTCCTATTATCGGGTAGCCAGCCTGCGAACGGCGGCCGACCTGCCCGGGCTGTACGTCACACAGGCTGCGCTCCTCGCCTTCGAAGCTTCGATCCGCGGGAGCTCGACTCGCCTGCCATACGGGCTACTCGCTGGGCAACTCTGCGTTTGTCCTGATACGAATGAACGCTATCTCCTGATCGACGACGTCGGGCTCTCGGACATGGAGCTCAGCGATTCCGACATCGCGGTTCGACTGCCGGCCGCCCTTCGCGCGCTTTCCGCTGATGCCGTAGGTCGTGGCAAGGTTCCGATCGGTTGGTACGTAAGCGCGGTGGGCGAAGAATTGCGGCTCGAAGGAGAGGATCTGGATTTGCACCAGAAAGTGTTCCCGGAGCCATGGCAGGTTGTGCTACTTCACGACAACTCTTCCGGCGTCGAACGCGCCGCTTTCATGCGCTTCGAATCCATGACGAAGCGGCTGTACGCCAGCCCGTTCTTCGAGCTTCTTCCCGACTCGGCGTCTCCATCCGACGGCGACGCCACGGTGCTCCGCTGGGTCAACTACCGTTCGGACCAGGTTCCCGCGCGCGCCTTCGACGAGGTGCTCGACACTCATGCCGTTATTGAGCCTCCATCACGCCCCGCGCCGCGCGTCGAGGTCGAACCGGACCGGGAGGTTCCGATCCCGGGCAACATTGTCGCCCCGCGAATCGTGCCGAATGCGCGTTTCGTATTCATTAATGGAGAAATCGTCGCATTCTCCGATCCGACTCTCGACGGAACCTCCCGTTAGCGCGTGGCGCTATTAAGGGACAGTCATCGTCCACGTCCCCAACGGGTTGAACGGCCGCGATGGGCAAGCTGCCGTGCTCTGCACGAGCACGTCCGCGGAGCTGCGCGTTGTCCCCGCCACATCGTCGAGCACTGACCCGAGACGCGCGAAGTAGCTCGTCGTTCCCGCGCCGATCGTTGCGCTGAATCGTGTACCCGCATCGCGCGATGCCCCGTCGTCTACAGCAGCCCCGTTGTACCACAAGCGCACTACGCCCGCATTGTGACCGTTCACCGGACCGCACGTGCGCCGCACGGATGGACGAACGCTGAGCTGCGCACCGGGGGGTAGGTCGACTGAACCGTTCGTCAGCGCGAGCGCCAGTGTCTGTAGCTGCGCGTTACCGAAGCCGCTGCTGCCGGTCGGCAGGTTGGTCTGTTGCGCCGACGCCGCCACGACTCCGTTCACCAACACTTCGACGCGCACGTCGATCGGCAGTCCGACATCGTCGCTGTTCTTGAGTCCGATCCACAACTTTGCCGGTCCGACCGCCGTGAGGAGCCGCCGAACCATCAGGTTTGCCGAATAGCTCGTGACGCCTCCGTCCTTGTCCGTCACGCGCCCGCGAACCACGCGCATTCCGTATTGCGTCGGCGTGCAACCGACGCTGGACGCACTCGTCGCCGCACCGAAGCCGCTTCCTTCGCCGCAATCGAACGCGTAGGTGAATCCGGCGGCCGCGTCGGCGGTGGATGGGTCGACCACGTTTGTGAGCGATATCGAAAACGACACGCCCAGGTTTGCCTCGTTCGGCGCGCCGAACGTGGCCGTCGGTGCGACGTTGGCCACGCTCACGATCGCCGCATACTCTGTGGACAGTCCGCCGAGGTCGATCACCTTCCCGCGGACGGTGATCTCGCCTTGATCGTTCGGTGTGCAATTGACGCTCGCGCTGCTCGACGCAGCCGAGTAGCCCGAACCGCAATCGAACGCGTATTTGAGTGCGGCGGCGTCTGCCGGCGACGGATCGGTGCCGCCGTTGAGCGAAATCGTGAACGAGCTCCCTTCGCTGCCCGACGTCGGCGCCGCGAAGTTTGCCGTCGGTGGGAGATTCGCGATCGCCAGCGTCTGTGCGCTCGACGCCGGCCATCCGAACACGTCCGTCACGGTGAGCGTCGCCGTAAAGCTGCCGTGATTGGCGAATGTCTTCTGCACGATCCGGCCGTTCGCGCTCGTCCCGTCGCTGAACTGCCACGCATAAGAGAGACCTTCGGTGCGGCCGCCGAGATCAGCGCGGTCGATGTCCGGGTCCGAGCTCGCCGATGCATCGAACGTCAGCTGCTGCCCTTCGTTCTCCGTACCCGACACGCTGAACTGTGCCTGCGGCGCACGATCGTGGAACTCGATCGCCGCGGTGAACGAGGTGCTGAGGAGCGAGAGGAGATCGTAGCCCGTCGCCTCCTCGATCGCCTCCACCGTCGTGAAGTATTTCGACGGCGGATCGTTTCGTACGCCGGCGACGTTCGGCATGTTGACGGCGAGAATGGTCAGCCCGGGAAGATCGTTGAAGCTCGTCACGTCGCCGTGCGTGAATGGATTGCCGCCGTTCCTCGGCCCGATGAGCGCGACTTTCCACGTGCTGTCGGGGATGGCGATCTTCCCCTCGTTTTTCACGAACGTGAGTCCGTGCGACCGGCTGTAGAGTGGACCGGTCACGATGTACACGGCGCGCCCCGCGCGCGCCGTGTCGGCGAGCATGTTCTCGAACTGCGCCCACACGCCCTGATTGAGATCGCCCTGCTGCGGGACGACGTTCGTGAGATAGAAGGTGATGGCGTTGTCGACGTTCGCCGCCGTCCGATCGGCCGAACGCGTCATGTGGCCGCGATCGAATCCGCTGCCGGTGTAGTCCGACGTGAAGATCTGCGCCGCTTGGGGCAGGAGCGGATCGGCCGTGAAGCAGTTGCACCGGTCTTGGCCCGTGACCATCTGCCGGGCGTCGAGCTCGTACGACACCCAGTTCGGCGTGCCGCGCGATTGGTTGTATGACAGCACGTACTGCGATCGACGGATCAGGAAATCGCTCGGGCTCGAGCCCGCCGGCGTCGGATCGCCGAAGTCATCGTTGTTCGCGTAGATGTTCGCCGGCGCGTTCACCGGCGGCTCGATAGTGATCGAGTGCGTGATGAACGAGAACGGCGTGCCGCCGCCGGTCGGTGTCGCGGTGATCCGAATGCCCGGCTTCGATCCGTCGGTCGGCGCCGCGACGCCGGTGATGATGCCCGTATTCTGGACCGTCTGCGCGGCGATGAACTGCGCGTCGACCGCCTCGAAGGTGAACGTGGCGGGAATGATCGTGCCGCCCTGAGACTCGCGCGCCGTGGCGAAGAGCTGCGTCTGGAAGCCAGGCGGGAAGCTCGTGGTGGAGCTCGAGAGGTCGATCCAGTTGATCCCGCCGGGATTGATGACGCTCACGTCGACCGACGCGGATTTTGTCACGCCGCCCGCGGCCGCTGTAGCGGTGATCGTCGCCGGGCTTCCGGTAGAGGACACGCCCGTCACGAGCCCGGTCGTGGGGTTGGCCGTCGCGACGTTCTCATCACTCGTCGCCCACGTGATCGTCGCGCCGGGTACCGTGTTGTCGTTGGCGTCGAGCGGCTCGACGGAGAGCTGCGTCGTCGCACCGACGAGCACCGACAACGCACCGGTGATCGCGAGGTGGTCGAGCTGCCCGGGTAAGCATCCCCTCGGCGCGGTCGACGAGTTGCGCGGCGCGGGCGCGCCGGTCGCGAAATCGTTCACCGGGTCCGGCGTCCAAGTGCAGCCGCCGTGTTTGCGCAGGTCTGCCGCGGTATTCGACGGCGCCGGCGCTGACGTGCCACAGTTCGTGCCGCTGCCATAGCTCGCGATATCGACGACGACCGTCCCGCTCGGACAGGCGACGGCGAACGCCGTTGTCGTCTGCGCCAGCAATACCTTTCCGCTCGTCGCGCCCATCGCAATGCCGCCTGCGACATCCGGCGTCGGAAGGTCCGTCGTGCCGCTCGTTCCTGCCGCTTCTTGAATCAGGTAGTACCCGCCTGGCGGAATCGATCCCGTGAGCGGCGTGACGTTCCAGTTTGTTCCCGCGGCGGATGTCTGTTGCACGCTCCACCCGGTCAGGCTGACCACCTGCGTGCCGCGATTGAAGAGCTCGATGAAGTCGTTCTTGAACGTCGCCCCCGAGTTTCCGCCACCGCCGTAGATCTGGCTGATGACCACCTCTCCGCTGTGATTCGGCGGTGGAGGCGGGACCGTGACCGAGAGTGTGGCCGTCCCGGACACGAGATTCGATGCGGTTGCCGTGATCGTGGCGGTGCCGGCGCCGACGCCCGTCGCTATTCCACTCGTGGCGTCGATCGTCGCGACACTCGGGTCGCTCGTCGACCAGGCGAACGTCGTCGACACCGGGTTGTTCGACGCGTCGAACGCTGTCGCGGTGAAAGCCTGCGTCGCACCGGCGTCGATCGAGGCCGTGCTGGGCGAAACCGTGACTGTCGCCGGCTGATTCGGCGGCGGTCCACCGCAAGGCTGCGCTGTCGTCGCGTGATTGCGCGGGGTAGGCGCGGCGACGGTGAAATCGGCGGTCATCGATCCGGTGAACGCGCACCCGTTCGAGTTGCGGATCGCGGCGGTCGTGTTGGTGAGCGTCGCCGTCGTGCCGTAGCCGCAGTCGCTGGTGCCCGAGCCGTAACTCACCTTGTCGATGACGCTGGTCGCCGTCGGACAAGCACCCGCGAGGGCGGTCGTCGTGTTCGAGAGAAACACCTTGCCGGCGCCGGCGGCCATCGCGATGCCGGTACCAGATCCTACGGCGTCCGGCGTAGGCAAATTCGTCGTGCCGCCTGTACCCGCCGCCTCTTGGATCAGGTAATAGCCGCCCGGGGGGATCGTTCCGGAAAGGCTCGTTACCGCCCACGTCGTTCCTGTCGTCGCCGCGTACTGAACGCTCCATCCCGTGACGTCGACCGACGACGTGCCGGGATTGAACAGCTCGATGAAATCGTTCTTGTAGGTCGCCCCTGAGTTTCCGCCGCCGCCGTAGACCTGGCTGATGACGATCGACGGAGGCGCCAGCGTGCTGCTGAGATTCGCCGGCGAGGGATGAATGTCGCGGATCGGGCTCGTCGCGCTGTCATTGCACGACAGGATCAACGCGGAGCCGAGGGCGACCGCGAGGGAAAGGCCGCGGCTCGGACGGAGCGTGGGTGGGGGGAAGCGCACGTTGTCGGTGGTTCGAGTGCGGGAGCGGAGGGGGGGAAGCGTGCGCCGGC
>DATMHK010000235.1:0-19365 GCA_035554995.1 Gemmatimonadaceae bacterium | reverse complement strand
CGCCGCCACGAGCGCGGCCATTCGTCGACGGTCCCGTTGCCTCCGCGCCACATAGAGCGGGATGATCGCGAGTCCCACCAGTATGCCCCCGAACGTCACCTCGCTGATCAGCGCCAGCGCTCCGTAGCGTCGCCGCGTGTGTTGCTGCCAGCGCTTCTCGAATCCGGCGAGCGTGAGGCCGAACGTCGATCGAACGGCGACGTCCAACGAGCCTTTCGCTTTCCAGTTCGCGAAAAAGGGCGCCAGGCCGTTCGCCGTGTCGAGCGCCGCCAGCTCGACCACGGCGCGGTAGGCCAGTGCGTAGGCGTTCTGCGCGGTTGTCGCGCCTTCGGCGAACGCCGAGTCCAGCCGATCGAAGCTCGGCGTGCCCTTGAACGCCAGCGCCACGTTCGCCGCGAGCGCGTCTTCTCTGCTCCATTCGTGCGCCGCATAGCTCGCGTACCCTTCGTCGAACCATCGCGGTGGCAGATCGCCGAGATATTCGTGCAGGGCGAGATGGGCGAGCTCGTGACGGAACACGCTTCTCGGATCGCCGGCGTCCGCGCTCGCGGAGCGTCCCTGCATCACGACGCGCCGCGATTCGGGAAAGGTGATCGCCGCCCCCCACTCGGGCGCCCCGGGGCCGATCCACTCGCGAAAGCGCCGGTGGTCGGGGGCCAGCTCGAGAAGGATCTGTTGTCGGGGCCGAGGAAGTCCGGGAAAGCTGTCGGCGCGAACGGCCGCGTCGAGGAGGGACTTGGCGAGCGTCTGCTCGCTCTCGAAGAAGACGGCCGTAAAACGGCCCCGATCGAGTCTCAGCGGCGGCGGCGAGGCTTGCGCCAAAAGGCGAAGCGGGAGAAGCGCACCAAGGAACAGCAGCGTCGCGACGGCAAGTCGCGAAACCGGGTTCCTTAGGGGTTCCCTCCGGCTTTCACCGCTTCGAGCGCCTCGCCGCAACGTTTTCCCCACGGATTGAACTTGTTCGCGTCGAAGGCCGACTGCCACGTCCGGGTCGCGTCGTCCTGCTGCCCATTGAACCAGTACGCGCGTCCCAGCTCGAACTGGGCCTCGAGCAGGTTCGGCGCGAGCGCGATCGTCTTCTGAAAGAAGGTCTGCGCGTCTTCGTACATCTCGCGCTCGAGATACACGAGGCCGAGATAGAAGTGCGCGTAGATGGTCGCTTTCCTGTCGTTGTCGAGGCGAATCGCGCGCGACAGGTGCTCGATGGCTTCGCCGAAAATCTGCTTCTTCAGGCAAATGTAGCCGACGTTCACGCGCGCGAGCGCGTTCTGCGGTTCGCGCACGAGAACACGCTGGAAACTGAGCAGCGCGTCGTCGAGCTTGTCCTGGAGCATCTGCGCCCAACCCATGAGCGATCCGGCGCCCGGATCATCGGGCGACAGCTCGAGCGCTTTGGCGAGCGCCTCTTCCGCCCCGGCGTGGTCGCCCGCCGCGATCTTGCTCCACCCTTTTTCAATGTACGTCGATGCGCCGATATGATCCGCCCGCACCGCCGGTCTGGCCGCGGTGAACTGGGGAACGAACGTCGGCCGCGAGCGAACGCTCTTCCATTTCTCGACGAGCGCCAGCACGCCCCCCTTGAGCGTCGTGAGCTCGCCGAGCTGCGCCTCGACCGACTTGTAGAGCGTGCCGATCTCCTGCTTGAGCGCGTCCAGCTCGGCGCCCGCTTCGGGCGACTCGAGACGCGCCTCGAGCGCGCGCTGTCGCTCGCGCAGGTCGTCCAGCGCGGTGCTCAGTCGTCCCCCCCGACTCCGGCGGCCGTTGCCGCGCGCTCCGCCAACACTCGCTCGGCCGTGGCGAGCACACACTCGACGTCGAGCACGACGACGAGCCGCTCGCCCACCTTCGCGATACCGCGAATCGCCTCGCCGGAGAGACCGCGGAAGAGCGGCGGAGGCGCTGTCACCGCGCCTGTCGGCAGGACGGCGACTTCCTTCACGGCGTCCACGATGCCGGCGACGTAGCCCGCCGACGTATTCAGCACGAGGGTTCGGGTGCCCGACCCGATCGACTGCTCCGCGACGCCGAGACGACGCCGAAGATCGATCACCGGGATCACGCCCCCCCGATGCTCGATCACGCCTTCGACCCACGCCGGAACGTCGGGAACGGCGCTCGGGGCCGTGTAGCGAAGCACGCGGTCGACAGCGAGGACGTCGGCCGCGAAGAGATCGCCGCCGAGCTCGAAGATCACGAGCTTCATCATGTCAGATCTCATATCGCATCCCCTCCGGCCCCACCGGTTCCGCTGGCCGTCGCCAGCATCGTATCCAGCAACGCCCCCTCGTCGAGCACCGCGACGAGATCGCCGTCGCGGCGTACGAGACCGCGAATGTTTGTGTCCTTCGCGCCGGCGCCCGGCATCGGGCGGAGCTCCCGCTCCTCGACGAGGATGGGATCGAACACGTCGTCGATCGCCAGCGCCACACGGCGGTCGTCGACCGAGAAGAGGAGCGCGGCGCCGGGCGAACCGCCCGTTTGCCCCACCTCGAGAAGGGCCCGCGAGTCATAGACGGGAACCAGCTCGTCGCGAACCATGGCAACACCGAGCAGCGACGGCGCCGCGTCGGGGACGCGGCTGACTGCCGGCGAGTCGATGACCTCGCGAACCGCCGACAGCGCCACGCCGAACCGTTCCTCCCCCACTCGAAAGACGAGAAGTCGCTCGGCGCCGTCACGGAACATGGCGAACCTCCTCCACCAAGTCCGCGATGACGCGCGCGATCTCCGGCAGCGGCGACACGCGGTCTGCTCCGGCCGCCTGCAACGCGGCCTGCGGCATGCCGTAAATCGTCGACGTGCCGCGGTCCTGGATCACGGCGCGACCACCGGCGGCGCGAATTAGTCGCGTGCCCTCGGCTCCGTCGCGACCCATTCCGGTGAGCACCACCGCGACGGCGGACGGCCCGAACACCGCCGCCACCGATTCGAACAGCAGATCAGCGGCGGGGCGTACGCCCCACCGCGATGGACTGTCGTCGAGCTCCACGACCGGTCCGGCGCCGCTCTCGCGCACGAGGAGATGGCGTCCGCCGGGCGCGACGTACACTCGGCCGTGAGTCAGCAGATCACCCTGCTCCGCCTGATCGACCCGCATCCCGCACGCGGCATCGAGTCGTTGCGCGAAGCTCTTCGTGAAGCCCGCCGGCATGTGCTGAACCACGAGAACGGCGGCGGGCAGCGAACGAGGAAGTTTGGTGAGCACGGTAGTGAGCGCGCGCGGACCGCCGGTCGACGCGGCGATCGCCACGACGTTCGTGGCCGGCGAGAGCGCGAGCGAATCAGGGGAATCCGTTCGCGGTACGTGGATCGGCGTCGGCCGGAGCGGGGCGAGATTTGCGCTCGCCGCCGCCCTGAGCGCGTCGATGAGCCGTGCGGCGACGCGACCGACGTCCAGACTGATCGCGCCCGACGGTTTGAGCACGAAGTCGACCGCACCAAGCTCCAGCGCGCGCAGCGTGGCCGCCTGGCCGCCGCGCGTCGTCCCGGCGCTCAGCATGACGACGGGCCGAGGCGAGTACCGCATGATGCTCTCGAGCGCGCCGAGGCCGTCGAGCTCCGGCATGTCGACGTCGAGCGTGACGATGTCCGGATTGAGCGTCTCGATCTGACGCAGGCCGTCGTGACCGTTCCGCGCGGTGCCGGCGACCTCGAACTCGCCCGACTCCTCGACGATCTGCGCGATCATGCGCCGCATGAACGCGCTGTCGTCTACGATCAGGACGCGCGGCTTGTCAGAGGACACGGGAGCCCTTCCGCAGCGAGCGCACCTCGACGGCGCCGTCGGCGACGTTGAGGTAGACGCTCCGGCCGTAGTCGCTTCCCGTGTCTTCGGCGACGATGGGGATCTTCGCGACGGCGAGCACTTCACGTACGGCGATGACGTTCCGCTCGCCGATGTTGATCCCGCCCGCCGGAATGAGATTGGCGAACATGCTCGCGCCGCCCACGATCTTCGCCCGCATGCGGTGTTCGATCGCACCGAGCGTGGTCATTTGATCGACGAGAATCGGCAGCACGGTCGCCGGGAACTTCGCCGGGTTCGACCGGTCGCGCGACATGGATTCCGTCGGCAGCAACACGTGCGCGAGCCCGCCGATTTTCGCCACCGGATCGTGCAGGATGATCGCGACGCACGAGCCGAGTCCCACGGTCGAGATCGTTCCTGATGTCGCGACGGCGTAGTCAGCGACATGGACGCGGATGGCGCCGGCGTCGATGGTCACAGCGGCCGCCGAAAAATCCGCTCGCGGGAATCGACGCTGGCGAATCGCGCTCGCGCCGGTCCGAGCAGCGTCTCGACCTTGCCGAGCACCAGGTAGCCGCCGGGCACGAGCGCCTCGAAGAAGGAATCAAAAAGTCTGGACTGGGTGTCGCGGTCGAAGTAGATGAGAACGTTGCGGCACGCGATCAGCTCGAACGGTCCCGGCGGCGCGGGATCATTCAGGAGATCGCGTCGCTCGAAGCGGACCATGCCGCGCACGTTCGGCGACACGGCGAACGGCGCCGATCGCGTGAAATAGCGTTGGCGGAGCTCGTCCGGTGTGTCGGCGAAATCGGGCTCGGCGAACTGCGCTCGCTGCGCGGCGGCGAGCGACGCGCGGTCGATGTCCGTTCCAAGAACGTCGACGCGTCCGATCTGCGGCAACATTCCCGCCGTTGCGGCGTGCCGGTGAAAGAGCACGGCGAGCGAATACGGTTCCTGCCCCGACGAGCATCCGGCGCTCCAGACGCGGATGGCCGGCGTCTCGCGCGACCAGAGGTCCGGAATGACCGTGCCGGCCAGCGCGCTGTACGTGTCCCAGTTTCGAAAGAGTTTGGTGACGTTGATCGTCAGCACATCGAGCAGCTTGTCGTACTCCGCCGCGTCGGCGTCGAGCAACCTGGCGTAGTCGGCGTACGTGTGGACGCCGCGCGCGCGCATGCGCACCGCGATGCGCCGCGACAGACATTTCTCCTTGTAGCTCGCGCACCCGAACCCGCGCTCGACGGTGATCTTTTGCGTCAGCGTCGACAGATCTCCCGGCGAGTGGTCCATCTCAGAACACCTGTCGGACCGACTCGAGGTTGGTGCGAACGATCGCGTTGCTCGGGTCCAGCTCGAGGGCGCGCTCCCAACAGCGCACCGCCTCGACACGCTCCTGGCGGCGCAGGCGAATGTTCCCGATGCGCAGATAGACGTCGGCGCCGAGGTCCGGGTTCGTCTTCGTCGCGCGCATGTACGACTCGAGCGCCTCGTCGTAGCGCGCAGCGCGATAGCGCAGATCGCCGAGATTCTTGTGTAGCTGCGCGATCGACGCGTCTTCGTTCAGCGCCCGCTCCGCTATGGCGAGAGCGGCGTCGGAATCGCCGCGACGCTCCAGCACGACGGCGAGGTTGTTGAGGAGGATCGCCGCGTGCGGGTGGGCGGTTACGCCGTCGCCGAGGATCGTCGCCGCGCCGTCGATGTCGCCGCTGAGCGCCGCGGCGAGCGCGGCGTAGTGGAACCAGGCGGGCGTCGGCGGCCGCGTGCCGAAGAGCGGTCGCGCGGTCCGGAACGACGTGCTCGCCGCGGCGAGGTCGCCGGCGATGAAATTCAAAACGCCGAGCGACATGTGAATCCGCGGGTCATCGGCTCCGCCGTGACTGATCGCCTCGTCGAGCGCCGCACGGGCCTCGTCGTGGCGCTGCTGCTGCTCGAGCGCATACGCGAGGTTGTGCAGCACCGCCGGGTGCGGCGAACCGGCTGCTTCACGGACGCAATCCGAAAAGGCGGCGGCGGCTTCGGTCCACTTGCCCTGGCGCGACAGCGCGAGGCCGATATAAAAGCGCGACGGCCGGTCGCCGGATCGCAGCTCGACGACGCGCCGGAATTCGCGAATCGACTCGTCGAGCATGCCGGTCTTGTAGAACGCGACGCCGAGGTTCATGTGCTCGTCGGCGCGATTCTCCGGAAGCGCGGTCGTGGACGGCGAGGTTCGTCCGACCTTGTGCACGAATCCGGCGGTCATCAGGCCATACAGCGCCTTGCCCACTTCGAACTCGACCAACCCGGATGCGTCGACGATCCCCTGAATGTCGCGCCGTCCGTCGATCAGCTCGAGCACGACCGACTGCTCTTCCGTGAGCTCGACTTCGGAAATCATCGCCTTCGTCTTGTCGACCTCGAACACGAGATCGAACGTAGGAATCTTTTTCTCGATCAAGCTCCACTCGTCGACGCGGCGCGCGCCTTCGAGGAGCAGCGACTCCGGATTGATCGACACGACGTGCTCCGACGCGTCCGGCAGGACGTCGGCGTCGAAGTTGAACGTGCCCTGATTCCACGTGAAGAGGAAATACACCGCTTCACGAATTTGAATGTCGATCGCGCCGTAGAGCTGCTGGAGCGTGATCGCGCCACTCTCCATGAGCAGCTCGCCAAGACGCTTGTCACGACGTTTGTCCTGCATCGACACCGCTTCTTCGAGCGCGCGGCGCGTGACGGCGCCGGCCTTCACGAGCATGTCGCCCAGACGATCGCGGCGATTCACCACCGACGCGTAGCTGATGCGGCCTTTGTCGAAATAGATGTAGCCGAAGTTGTTCCGGTGCGTGACGCTGAGACAGCCTGTCTTCTTGCCCATCGCCAGGAGCTGCAACACGTCCGGAAGACTGGCCTCTTTGAGGCTTCCCTTGATCGCCATCAGCGCACCGTCGCGTTGAGGGTGCTCATCGCAGATCCTCGATCAGCCGCGCGCCGTGATCGGTCCACTGCCACACCACCTTCTCGCGATCGAGAAAGAACGGATCGTTTGCCGCGCGGTACGCCGCCGCGCGCGCGGGATCGGCACCGTCGGGCTCGAGCTCGGCGCGAATGAAGCCGGTCGTGACCGGCACCGCCGCCACTTCCGCCGACGCGACGATCCGATTCGCGATGCCGATGATCTCTCGAACACTCGCGACTTGTCGCTCGGAAAGGTATCCCAGCATCTCCGCCGTCGGGTCCACACCGAGGTCGCGCAGGTAGCGCGCGTACAGACGCTCACGCAACGGACGATCCGGCGCCTGCATGGAGACGACGAGCCCGCCCTCGAAGCGCGACCGGAGCCGCTCCTCGAGCCCCGACAGCTCGCGCGGCGGGCGATCGCTCGCCAACACGAGCTGCTTCCCGTCGGCGTAGAGCGCGTTGAACACGTGGAAGAGCTCTTCCTGTGTCCGCTCCTTGCCGGCGACGAATTGCACGTCGTCGAGGAGGAGCGCCGCCGCGTTGCGATAGCGTTGCCGCCATCGATCGACGCCGCCTTCCTGCAGCGCGGAGATCAACTCGTCGACGAATAGCTGCGCCGGGACGCAGGCCACCGCGCCGCCCCCCCCCGACTCGCGCGCCAGTCCGTTGCCGATCGCATTGAGCAGGTGTGTCTTCCCCACGCCGCTCGGACCATGAATGAACAGCGGGTTGTACCGCGCCGCGGGGAACGCGACGACGGCATCCGCGGCTCGAACCGCGAGCTGGTTGCTCCCACCCACCTCGAACCCCGCGCGCGTGAACGCGGCCGACGGGCCCGGCGGCGGCGACGACAGACGCAGCGCTCGCTCGAGGAACTGCTCCGCTTCTTCGAGGCGATCCGGATCGTGGAAGGCGTCGTGCTTGGCGAGCGCGGCGTCGAGGCGCGCCACCTGTCGCTCCACGTCGCGTAGGCGCGTCACCGCGCCTTCGAATTCACGCAACAGGCTCTCGAGGCTCTTCGGCGCCACCGCGCCCTGGAGGACGCGCGTCAGCATGCCGGTTTGATAGCCTTCGCTGTTCCAGTACTCGATCGCCTCGCTGAGGCGGGTCTTCCACTGCTCGACATGGTGCGCGACCGCCGACGCGATCTCCGTGAGGAAGCTCGCGAACTCGCCGCTGACGCGCGGCGCCGTGGCGCGCGCGCGCTTCTCGGCGATCTCGCCGAGCACCGGCACTACCATGTCCGGCGTCAGCATCTCACCGCCCAGCGTTTGGTGCGCGATGAGGCGGTTCAACGCGCCCTGCAGCTCGCGGACGTTCTCGAACTCGATGCGGCCGAGCTCCTCGACCACGCCGGGGCGGAACTTCACACCGCGTTCCTGACAGGTTGCGTTCAGAATCGCCATGCGCGTTTCATAATCCGGCGCGCCGATGTCGACGATCAGTCCGCCGGATAAGCGCGTGATCAGCCGCTCGTCGACGTCGGCGATCTCGGACAGCGGGCGATCGCTCGTGATGACGAGCTGACGCCCGTCCGCCTGCAGCGCGTTGAAGATGCGCAACAGCTCCGACTGTGTCTCACGGTGTCCGGTGAGGAACTGCACGTCGTCGATGAGGAGAACGCCGACCTGCATGTACCGGTGCAGGAGATGGTCGGTCGTTCCGGCGGCGATCGCCTCGTGCAGCTCGTCGACCAGGTCGTCGAGGCTGACGAGCATCGCCGACCGCCCCTTGCGCTGAACGACGAAGTTGCCGATCGCGCTCATCAGGTGCGTCTTGCCGAGCCCTGATCCGCTGTACACGAAGAGCGGGTTGTAGACGGCGCCCGGCGCTTCGGCCACGGCGCGCGCCGCCGCCGCGGCGAGCCGGTTGGCCGAGCCGACGACGAAGTTGTCGAAGCGAAGTTTGGAGTCGATGTGCATGCGAGAGGACGCGTCGTCTTACCGCGCGGCGGCGGCCATCGGCGCCGGATCCGGCGCGCCGCTGCTCAATCGCTTGAGCACCAGCTCGGCGATCGACCGCAGTGATTCAAACACGCCTGGGCCGTGAAGCGCGTCGGCGGAAAACTCCGGCACCTCGCGGAAGTTCAGCGCGTCGCTCAGCAGGCTCGTGCCGAGAATGAGGTCGGACGGCAAATCTTGTTTGTTGTATTGCAGCACGAGCGGCATGGCGCGCGCGTCGATGCCCTGGTCGGCCAGGTTCGCGTGAAGGTCCTGCAAGCTCTCGATGTTCTCGTCGAGCTGGTGTGCCTGACTGTCGGCCACGAACACGACGCCGTCGGCGCCCTGCAACACGAGCCTCCGCGTCGTGGCGTAGTAGACCTGCCCCGGCACGGTGTAGAGCTGAAACTTCGTCGTGAAGCCGGAGATCGTTCCGAGATCGAGCGGCAGGAAATCGAAGAACAGCGTGCGGTCCGTTTGCGTCGCGAGCGACACCATCTTGCCTTTGCGGTCGTCGGGCACTTGCCCGTAGATGTAGTGCAGATTGGTCGTCTTTCCGGACCGGCCCGGCCCGTAGTAGACGATCTTGCACGTGATCTCACGCGTGGCGTAGTTGACGAGTGACACGGTCAGCCCCCGCCGTGCGATCGAATGGGGCTCACGAGATCACCGCCGCGCCTTTCGGCCCCGAGAACAGCGCCGCCAGATTGCGATTCAGCTCCACTTCGAAGTCGGCGGCCAGCGTCGGCGTTGGACGCGCCGTGATGGCGTTTGGTGCCGCCGAGATCAGCGCGCGCCGCAGCTCCTCGCAGTAGAGCCGGACGAGCCCGAGCGACGAGGTCTCGTCGAAGACCGTCAAGCAGAGATACGTCCCCCGGCGCGTTTCGAGCGCCGAGAGAAAGAGCTGGTGCGTCGCGCCGGCGTAATGCACGCCACGAAAGGGGCGTCCGTCGAGCCGGCGTCCGAGCTCGCCCGACGTCGCGTGCGCCGCCGCGGCTAAGGCACACGCCGCCATGACGTCCACGTCGCGCGTGAAGCCCGCCTGCGCCATCACCTGTCCCGAGGGATGGAGCAGCACGGCGATCCGCGCGCGGGCGTCGTCCACGTAACGCCGCAGCGGTGCCTCGATCCACGACTCGACGGCCGCGACGTTCATGCGATCGTCTCCAGCGCCTTGAAAAGTTCAACCCGAATCAAGCCCACGTTCGCCGACGGTTCCGCGACGACGACGAGCACCAGATCATCGCGGCCCACGGCACAAAGACGGCCCCGGTCCGCGTCCAATTGCAGGAACGAGACAGCGCCCAGGTGTGCCGCGTCCGCCGACAACCGCGCCTTGCGGTAGATCGATGCGGCCAGCGCAGCCACCCGTTCACCATTCTCCCCTTCCCCGAACCGAAGGCTCGAATCGACAACGAGCCCGTCATGTTCCGAGACGATCAAGCTCGCTCTTACGCCACGCTGCCGGCTCAGTCGGTCGATGATCCCGCGCAGGCCCGAAATCATGGGAACACTCCTCGCGAACCGCTCGTTCGCGGCTTCCGATCACGCGGCGGTCCCCCCCCGTTCAGCCAATTCGACCCGCGCTCCAGGCACCGCTCGAGGAGCCGTCGCAGCAATCCGAGCGGGGTCGATCGCGACGCCGCGACGACGACGAGACCGTGTTGCGCCGTCGGGCACATGGCCACGACCGCCGCTTCGGTCTCGAAGGTGAGCGACTTCCAGTCGCCGAGTCCGAGATGCCGCGTCGACCGCACGATCTCCTCGGAGATGCCGCTGAGCTGCGCCCCGACCTCTTGTCCGACGTCGGTACCATCGCCGTCGAGATACAAGCCTCCGAGGACGTACCCGCTGTCGTCGAGCAGCAGCGCCGTCTGGTCGTCGTCGAGCAGCAAATCGGCGAACAGACGGGATGCCGCGCTCTCCGCGGCCGCGTCGCTTCGTGACGCCGCGGCGAGCGCGTCGAGCGCCTGTTGCGCGGCATGTTCCGCGCCTCGCTCGCTCGCGATCCGATCGACCAGCGCGCGCGCGTCAGCGTTTCCGGGATGCCGGTCGAGTCCGCGCTGCGCGATCTTCAGCGCCACGGCGAGTTGCCCCTGCGCGCGCAATGCCTCCGCGAGCTGGAGGAATACCAGGCTATTCGGCTCTCGCGCGAGCTCTTCGCTCCAGCGGCGAATTTCATCAGCCATCGATCTGCGTCTCGAGCGCGCGTTGCAGTTTGGCCAGCGCCTCGAGCGCGTTACGCGCATCGAGTGCCGTCGCGCCGGTGGGCGCCGTTCGAAGCAGTTGCTCGATCACGCCGCGCGCGGCGGCAAGCTCGCTCGCCACCGAACGCGCCAGCACGGCGGGCAGCGCCGAATCGGCGCCCACCGGTGACATCCGCTGCGGAGTACTGCGCTCCGACGCCTTGCGCGCGGTGACGATGCCCGTCGTTGTCAGACCGTACGCGATCTTGGCGATCTCGAACTCGTCGCGTCCGAGCGAGACGGCGATGCCGCGCAGATCGCGCTCGCCGTCGATCATCGTCAACACCTGCCATTCGTGCGGCAACAGATCGAGCGCCGCCCCCTCCTGCTCGCCGTCGAACGGCGCGAGCTCGAGAATCACGGTGAGGTCCGGGATGACGTCGGCGATGCGCGACCACTCGTCGATGCGCCGCGCACCCTCCATGAGCAGCGATTCCGTCGACACCGAGATGCGCGAGTCGCGCGGCATCTCATCGGTAGGAACTTCCTCGAACGAGAAGAAGCCCTCGTTCCAGGACATCAACTCGAAGACGGCGCTCTCCAGCTGCAACCGGTAGTGACGCTCGAGCTCCCGCTGCGAGATCGCGCCGGAACGGACGAGCGCGTCGGCGACGTCGGCGCGGGTTCCATTCGCGGGAGTCTGCGAGCGCGCCAACTCCAGGTCGTCGTCGGAGATGCGGCCCGCTTGGCGCAGCGCGAGCTCCACCGGCATCGACTTGCTGCGAATCGTCGCCTGCGTGACACGTCCGCGGTCGAAGTACAGCACGCCTTCGTCGTCGCGCAGATCGGACGACACGCGCAGCACGCCCGTCTTCCGGCTCAAATCGAGCAGCTGGAAGACGTCGTGGATGCCGAGCTCGCGGAGTCGTCCTTCGATCGCCATGGTCAGCGCGCCGCCTTATGCGCGAAGATTCTGCCAAGCTCGGTGGCCGTACGAATCTCGCGACGCGCTCGTCGACCGAATTCCGTCGCGGGCGCCAGATCCACGACGCGCTCCCAGCAGGCGACGGCGTCGCGGTACCGATGGCGATCGGCGAGAAGAGTGCCGACGTGGAACAACCCGGCGACGTGCAGCGGATCGAAACGCAGAACCCGGGCGAATGCCTGTGCGGCGTCGGCGTCCCGGCCGAGCGAGACGAGCGCTTCGCCGAGCGCGATCAGCGCGTCCAGGTGATACGGATCTCGTTGCAGCAGCTCCACCAGCAGCGACACGGCATCCTCGCCGTACCCGAGCCGACGACGAAGCGTCGCCAGCTCGAGGATCGCGTCGGCGTAGGTCGGTACCGTGTCGATTGCCGCCGCCAGCTCGACCTCGGCCTCACGGTTTTGACCTTTGCCCTGAAGCAGCTGCGCCAGGTGATACCTGACCACGGCGAGGTCGGGATCCAGCTGCAGCGCGTCGCGATAGGCGGCGATGGCGCCGTCTTGGTCACCCAACGAGCGCGCGATGTCGCCGATCTTGCTGCGCACGTCGGGGCGCATCGGCCCAACGCGCCGCGCCGTATCGAGGAGGCTCAGTGCCTGCGCCGGATCGCCGGACTCCGCGCACGCGGTCGCCGTCAGCAGAATCACGTCGCAGTCGCGCGGCTCGTCGGCGAGCAGCCGCTCGGCGCACGGACGCGCTTCGCTGGCGCGCCCGAGATTGAGGAACGACCGAATCTGCCCGATGGTTGCCGCGCGCAACTTCGGCCGCGCGCGCAACGCCTCCTGGTACCGCTCGAGCGCTTCACCGAACAGGCCCTGTTTGGCGTACACGTCGCCGAGGAGCGCGAGGCCGTCCGCTCGATCGCTGCCGCGTCCGATCGCCCGATTGATCTCCGCCGACGCGCGATCATACAAGCCTTTCGACAGGAAGTCCGTCGCCATCGCGAACGACGACGCGTCGGTCGACGCGGGGGCGGGCGCGGAACGCGAGACCGGAGTCTCGAGATCGGGAGCCATCGTCGAGAACAGGCCGTCGAACGACGTCGGATCGAAGTTGAAGTCGGCGACGGCATCTTCGGTCGTGCCTCCGCCGCCGAGATCCGGCTTGATCGAGAGGTCGGGGTCCTCGTACTCGACGTCCATCGCCAGCTCGAACTTTTGCGGCACGTAGTACGGGTCGAGCTCGAGAGCGCGCTTCGTCTCGCGCAACGCTCCCTCGAAGTCGCCGAGATTCGACAGGGTGAAGCTCATGTTGTAGTGCGCTTCGGCATACTCCGGCCGCGCCTGAATCGCGCGGGCGAACGCGTTGCGCGCGTCCTCGAACTTTCGCAGCTCGGCGAGCACGAGCCCCACGCCGTTCCACGCCACCGGATGCTCGGCGACCGACGTCAGCACCTGACGATAGACATCGAGCGCCTGCGGAAAACGCTTTCGTGTCTGGAGCAGAAGCGCGAGGTTGAGCCGCGCCTTGACGAACGCTTGCGCGAGATCGAGTGCCGTGCGAAACGCGGCCATGGCGTCGTCGGCGGCGCCGGCATGGAACAGCGCCACGCCGAGATTGTTGTGCGCGATGGCGTACTGCGTGTCACACCCCAACGATCGCCGATAGCTCTCCTGTGCCTCCGCGTAGCGGCCTTCCTGGTGCAGCGCGACGCCCCGCTCGTTCCACAGCTTCGGACTGTCGGCTTGCCGCGTGAGCAGCTCCTCGTACACGACGAGCGCTTCCTTGGGCTGATGCATCAACAAGTGCATCTCAGCCATCGACTGCAGCACGAGATCACGCGCTTCGCCGCGCTCGAGCGCCACGCCATACTCGCGGAGCGCCTCGGCGAAATATCCTTTGCTGCGGAACGCGAGGCCGAGGTTGTAGTGCGCCAGCTGGCCTTCGCTCGCCACCTGGAGCTCGCGCGTCTCGGGCGTCGGCACCGGCGTCGCGCGCGACGTCTCGAGCGAGAGATTGGCGTGCGCGCGTGATAGCGACGGATTGAGGCGCACGGCGCGACGCGTCGCCGACTGCGCGTCGCTGTGACGTCCAAGGTCGCCGAGCACGAAGCCCATCAGGTACAGCGCGTCGTAGTTCTCCGCGTTCAGCTCGACCGAGCGCTCGAGCGCGCGGAGCGCGTCTTCGTTCAATCCCCGATGATACAGAATCTCGCCGCGTGTGAAATGCAGCAATGAGCTGTTGGGATCGAGCCGCAACGCGTTCTCGACGTAGCCCTGCGCGCGCTCGATGTCGCCCGATTGCTTCTCGGCCATCGCCAGCTGGAGGAGCGCGCCGACGTCGTCCGGCGAGTGCTTGAGCAGCGCGCGAAACTCCTCGGCCGCCGATTCCTGCTGGCCGAGCAGCGCGAAGGTCCGGCCAAGCTCCCAGCGCGAGTCGCGGTCGTCGGGGCGCTGTCGCAGACGCTCACGCAGCTCGGGGATGCGCGTGTCGTAGTAGCCGGTGTTGAAGTACGCGATCTCGAGATTGCGCTGGGCAACGCGCATTGCCGGGTCGAGCTCGAGCGCCTTCATGAAGGCCGCGACGGCCTCCTGATACAACCCCTTGTTGTAGTACAGGACGCCCAGGTTGTTGTGGGCGCCCGCGTCAGAGGGGTCGATGCGGCGCGCGAAGGACCGAAGGACGTCGCGATCGCGCGCCGACGTCAGCGCGACGGTCACGCGACTCGCACCGCCTTCAGGATCGCAGTGAGCGACGCGGCGTCGGGAAGCAGCAGGAAAAATCCGCGCAGCGGTTCGCCCGTGTCGTCAATGACGAACTCGCTCTCCACGCAGACCACGTAGTCGCGATCGGTCCCGAACTGAAGGTATGTCGACGTGAGCACGGCTTCCGACATGTCCACCGCGAGGCTCGGCGGCGACGGCAGCAGCAGCATTCCCATGAAATCGCTCAGTGCGTTCATGTACGCCGAGCTGAGAATGTTTCCCGCCTCCTTGATCGCCGACTCCCCCATCTCGGAAAGCGCCTGCTCACTCTGCGTCTTCTTGAGCAGCCGCGACGCGAGGCGCACCGCGGTGCGTTTGGGAAACACGAGCAGGGTTCGACCCGTCAGGTCGCCCATCATGTGCATCAGCACCGCGGCCACCGGCTCGTCCGGGTCCGCCATCTGCACCGGGACCTCCTCGAGCCGCGCGATGTTGATCGTCGGGACGGTGATCATGATCGTCTCGCCGACCATTTGCGACAATGCGGTCGCCGCGTGGCCGGCGCCGATATTGGCGACTTCCCGCAACGCGTCGATCTGCAAGACTTTCAGCGAGAGAAGATCTTCCATGAGCATCCTCAAAGGAGACTGCTGACGTCCACAATCAGGCACGGACGGCCGTCGCCGAGCAGCGTCGCCCCGCCAAAGAACGGGGGCCCATCGCGAACGGCGTCAAATTGCTTTACTACGATTTCCTCTTGCCCCGTCAGCTCGTCGATTACTAATCCGGCGCGCCGGTCGCCCAGGTCGATGACGATTACCTGCTCGAGATCGATCGCGCTCGCCGGCGCGTAGTGGGGCAGGCCGACGAGCCGTCGCATCCGGATGAGCGGAAAGATCTCGTCGCGCGCCATGACGACCTCTTTGCCCTTCACCGTGCGGACGATGTCCGGCGTGAGCTCGATCGTCTCGCTCACGTGCGCGAGCGGAATGGCGTACATCTCGTCGGCCACTCTGGCGAGCAGCGATCGGACGACGGCAAGCGTCAGCGGCAGACGGATGGTCATCGTCGTGCCCTCGCCCGGGACCGACCGAACGTTCATCGCGCCGCCGAGCGCGCGCACGCGGGTGTACACGGCGTCCACGCCGACACCCCGGCCGGAAACCTCCGTGACCTGCTCCGCTGTCGAGAAGCCCGGACGGGCGAGCAATCGCAAAACCTCGTCTTCGCTCAGCTCCGTCTTGGCGGCGTCGACGATGCCGTCGCGCTTCGCGCGCGCCAACACGCGCTCGCGATCGATGCCGCGGCCGTCGTCGGTCACGCGAATGACAATGGCCGTGCGGTCGCGCATCGCGCTGAGGACGAGAGACCCCGCGGGAGGCTTCCCCGTCGCTTCGCGCTGCTCCGGCGTCTCGATACCGTGATCGACGGCGTTCCGCAGCAGGTGCACGATCGAATCGGCGATGTCGTCGAGCATCGAGCGATCGAGCTCGATGTCGCGTCCTTCCACCGTGAACTCCACCGTTTTGCCGAGCGCGCGAGCCGCGTCACGCACAACGCGCGGAAAGCGGTCGAACACGTTCGACACCGGCACCATTCGGCTGGCGGTGATCTCGTCTCGCAGCTCGGTGATGAGCCGCGACGACAAGCGCACCGATTCCTCGAGCGCGTGATCTCCGACTTCACCGGCGAGCTGCGTAAGCCGCCCGCGCGCGACGACCAGTTCGCCGACGAGGTTCATGAGCTTGTCGAGCCGGCGGACGTCGATGCGCACGTGACGGCCGCGCCCCGGCGCGACGCGCACGCCGCTCGACGGCGCTGCCGGTACGTCGAGCGGTTCCGGGAGTGCGGTCGGCGGCGGCAACGGCTCCGTGCCATCGAGAAACTCGACGCTTTCCACGTCGCCCGCGGCGCGCACGACGCGCTCGATCTCGTCGCGCGGCGCGTCGGCGACGGAGTGAATCGTCAGCACGCCATCGAACCGGTCCGCCTGGAGGTCGGCTTCCGGCGGCAACGTCGACGCGACGTCGACGATTTTGCGGAAGGCCTGGACGATCAGCATCGCGCGAACACTGCGCAGCGGCGCGTCGGGCACGAGGCGGACCCGCACGGTGAGCCCCGTCGGGTTCGCGGCGGCGAGTCGCGGAATCGCCCACTCCGACGTTTCCACCATCATCGGGCGCAGCGAGCGTAAGTCGGCGACGAGCGACACGATGTTCAATTCGCTCTCGCGCCCGGCGACGGCCAGCTCGACCAGCCGCTCGAGCGAGTCGGCGCCGCGCAGAAGAATGTCGATGATCGTCGAGTCGATCGTCAGCTCGCGACGGCGCGCGCGATCCAGCACCGTCTCCAGCTCGTGCGACAGTTCCGTGACGACGGCGTAGCCCATCGTCGCCGCCATGCCTTTGATCGTGTGAACCGCGCGAAAGATCGCGTCGACGCACGCGGCGGCTCCCGGTCCCTCGGCGTCGCGCTCCAGCTGGAGCAACGCGTGGTTGACCGCCGTCACGTTCTCCCGGCTCTCCGAGAGGAAAAGCTCCGCGTATTCGAGGGCGTTCACGGCAACCGGATCGGCGCGCGACTCAGGCGAGCACGCGCTGAACCGCCTCGAGCACGCGGCTGGGCTGGAACGGCTTCACGACGAAGTCCTTGGCGCCGGCCTGAATCGCCTCGACGACGAGCGCTTGTTGCCCCATCGCGCTGCACATCAGGATCTTCGCGTTCGGATCGAGCTTGCAGATCTCGCGAACGGCGTCGATGCCGCCCATGTCCGGCATGACGATGTCCATCGTCACGAGGTCCGGGCGAAGCTGCTGGTACTTCTCTACGGCCTGGACGCCCGTCTCCGCCTCGCCGACGACCTCGAATCCCGCTTGGGTGAGGATGTCGCCGACCATCGTGCGCATGAAGATGGCGTCGTCGCAGATCAGAACTGTGTGGCTCAAGACTGCCTCCAATGGAGGACTAGGACAGAAGAACGCGATGCATCATCGCATCGAGATCCAGAATGACAACGGCGCGCGCGTCCACGGTCGAGAGTCCGCGGACGACATCACTCGTTGATCCTTCAGGCGGCTCTTCGACGACGACACCGCGGACATCCAGCACCTCGTCCACGGCCAGACCGACGGTCCGGTCGCGATACCGCGCCAGCAGCACGGACCCTTCGACGATCGGCGCGCACGACGAGTCGAGACGCGCGCCGAGGTCGATCACGGTCACGATCGTTCCGCGCACGTTGATCAATCCGCGCACGAATACCGGCGCGCCCGGGAGCCGGGTCGCGCGGAGAAACGGAATGATTTCCTGGATCTGAGTCGAATCGACGCCATACACGACGTCTCCCGAGCGAAACAGCAGCGCGGGAGTTGTCGGAACCTCAAGGGTCTGCGTCGAAGAATCCAAAGAACTCGAGTGGGTTGGCGTTCGTGAGATCGACGTCCGGCCCCGTGGCCTCGACGAGCGCCCGGTGCAGGTCTTCCGGCAGTGAGGATCGAAGGTCGATCGTCTCGCCGGTTACCGGGTGGCGAAAGACCAACCATGCCGCATGCAGGAAGTGCCGACGCGGCGGAAGCCCGAACAACTTGCGCCCTCCTCCTCCACCGTACGTGTCGTCGCCGACGACCGGATGCCCGATCGAAGCGAGGTGTACCCGGATCTGATGCGTGCGTCCCGTATAGAGATGCGCTCGCAAGAGATCCGCGGAGTCGAAGCGCGCAAGCCGTGTGAGATCCGTCCTCGCCGGCCGTCCTGTACTGACGACTGCCATCCGCTTTCGGTCTCGCGGATCGCGGGCGATCGGCCGCTCGATTGTTGACCGGTCATCGGTCACATGTCCCCACGCCAACGCGGCGTATCGGCGCACGATCCGACGCGCCTGGAGGGCCGCGCCGAGCACCCGGTGCGCGCGGTCGGTCTTCGCGACGAGGAGAAGCCCAGACGTTTCCTTGTCCAGTCGATGAACGATGCCTTCCCGCTCCGCGGCGGACCCCGACGAAAGCGACGTTCCTCGTCCCTTCAGCGCGTTGACGAGCGTTCCCGTCCAGTTGCCCGGCGCCGGGTGTACCACCATCCCCGCCGGCTTGTCGATGACGAGGCAGTCGTCGTCCTCGAACGCGATCGTGAGGGGGATCTCCTCGCCCTTCACCTCACGCGACGGCGGATCGGGCAGCGACACGACGACGATCTCTCCCGGACTCGCGCGATAGCTGGCGCGTTCGCGCCGGCCGCCGATCAAGACCCGTCCGTTCGCGATGAGTGTCGCGGCCTGGTTGCGCGATACATCGAGCTGCGCGGCAACGAGCAGGTCGAGCCGCGGCGCGTCGGCGGGAGCGGCGAATTCGCGGCGCTCGCTCACGCGACGCCGATCTGCGTCATTGCGCCCTGAAGGGCTCTTTGTCGCGCGCCGCGGCCTCGGCGGCGTCTCGCGCCAACGCTTGCCGGTCTTCGCGCCAGAGCACGAACGCGAGCGTGATCGCGCCGATCGTCACCGCCGAGTCGGCGACGTTGAACGTCCAGAAGCGCACGTCGCCGACGCCGATGTCGACAAAATCAACGACGCCGCGAGTGCTTTTGAGGCGGTCGATGAGATTGCCCGCCGCGCCGCCCCAGGCGAGCCCCAGCGCCAGCACGCGCGTCGTGTCCCCTGGCTCGCTCGTGCGGTACAAACGCCACAGGATGTACAGCGCGATTACGGCAAAGGCGCCGAAGATGTAGCGCGAGTTGTCGCCAAGCGACATGCTGAACGCCGCGCCGGGATTGAACGCGAGCGTGAAGCGCACGACGCTTCCGATGATCTGGTGCGGGATATGGGCCGGTACGAGATAGCGGACCGCGAGCGCCTTCGTGAAGAAGTCGCAGACGATGATGGCGACAGCCGCGGTCCAGAACACGCGGTTGTTGTTGCCGGTCGTAGTCACGT
>DATMHK010000234.1:0-35107 GCA_035554995.1 Gemmatimonadaceae bacterium | reverse complement strand
CCAGCGGCATCGGCGGACCGGGCACGTTCGGCGGCGTCTGAAAAACTTCCTGGATCGCCGAATCGGCGGCGATCCGATCGTAGGCCGCGTCGAGATACACGAGACTCGTCACGCGATCAGGGTATGTCGCGGCGAACCGCGTCATCTCCTCGCCGGCAATCGAGTGTCCGATGAGCGCGACCTTGCCAAGTTGGAGCCGGTCGATCGCCTGTCGGATGTCCTCGACGAGTCGCGGAATATCGTAGCCGGTCGTCGGATGATCGGATTCGCCGAAACCGCGACGCGTCAGCGCGACGACGTGATACTGGTCGGTGAAGCGTGGCGCGAAATCGTCGAAGGCGTGCGCGGTGTTGCCCAGCCCGGGCAGAAACAGCAAGGTCGGTCCGCGGCCGCCGAAGTCGAGATAGTGCAGCCGGACACCGCGTTCGACGGTGACCATGCCGGCCGTGTGCTTTGCCCCGTCGCGCCACAGGTCAGCCTGTTGGCGAACGGCTTGCGCGCCGCCGCGGCTCGGCCACGCCGGTAGGGCGAGCGTGGCACACGCCGCCACGCCCACGCGCGTCAGCACGCTACGGTACCACCTTGGCACCGCTCGACAGCTCCTTGACCAGCCGGTAGAGGAAATCCTGGCTGTCATAGTAAGACTTGATGAGAACTCGCTCATCGCGGCCGTGCGCGCGATTGTCGTTCGGATCACCGAACAGGCCGGAGATGCCGTATCCGGGAATGCCGATGGCGCGCAGGTATTTGCTGTCCGTCGCGCCGGTGCCCATGGTCGGGATGACGAGAACGTTCGGGCCGAACATCTCGCGTGTGAGCTTTTCGACCGGCTGCATGATCTCCGGCGAGAGCGGCGACGGTGCCGCGTGTTCCATCGCCGGGCCGCGCGAGACCTGGACGCCGGTATCGTTCGCCGCCGCGATGAGGCCCGCGCGTACATCGGCCGGATCGTGTCCCGGTGCCATCCGGCAGTTGACGTTGGCCGTCGCCGCCTGCGGAAGGGCATTGCGGGCATGCCCACCCGAAAGCATGGTCGCCACGCAGGTCGTGCGCAGCATCGAGCGGTAGCGCGGATCGCGTGACAACGTCGCCGACGCCTTGGCGTCGCTCTGATTCTTGACAATGGCGCGCATCGCCGCGGCCATCTCCGGCGTCTCGATCTCCGCCGTCTTCGTGAAGAACGCCTTGGTTACTTCGTTCAACATCACCGGGAACTGATACTTCCCGATGTGCGTCAACGCTTCGGCGAGCTGGTAGATCGCGTTGTCGTCGCGCGGGACCGACGAGTGGCCACCGCGATTCGACGTCGAGACCGTGAAGTTGGCCGACACCTTCTCCGCGGCGCCGATCGAGTTGATAAACGGCTTCCCGTCGCGGAGCGAGCCGCCGCCGCCTTCGTTGAGCGCGTACGCGGCGTCGATTAGTTCCTTATGGTTGGCGATCAACCAGCGAACGCCGTTCGAGCCGCCGCCCTCCTCGTCCGCAGTCAACGCCAGAATGATGTCGCGATCCGGGACGTAGCCTTCCTTCTTGAAGCGAATCAGGTTGGCGATGAAGATCGAGCCCATCGCCTTGTCGTCGCCCGTGCCGCGTCCGTAGTAGTAGCCGTCGCGCTCGGTGAACTTGAACGGGTCGATGTCCGGCGACCAATCGCTCTTGAGCGCCTGCACCACGTCGAGGTGGGCGAGTAGCAGCAACGGCTTTCTCGCGCCCCCGCCGCTGCCATGGTAGCGAACGACGATGTTTCCCTTGTCGGGCCGCGGACCGCCCTGGAAGATGTCGGCGTCGGGGAATCCGGCATCGCGCAACCGCTTGGCGACCGCGTTGGCGGCGACGGTCGTGCTCCCGACGGAGTCCGCCGTATTGATCTCGACCAGCTCTTTGTAGATGTCGTGGGCGAGCTGCTGTTCCGGGCGCAGCGCGCTAGTCTGGGTTTGCGCAGCGAGCAGGGCGGGAAGCGCGGCCGTGGCGATGGCCGAAACGACGAAACGCATCAGTGGACTCCGACCGTAGCGGGGACGTCGCGAATTTTGACGCAGGAACGCGATCGTCGCCAGCCCGGAGTCCCCCGCTGCTCAGCCTGCCCCGATCCGCTTCCGAATCTCTTTTGCGCCCGCCGACACCCCGAGGCCCACGCCAACGCCGAACAGCAACGCCGTTCCAGTCCCGACCAACGGGAGGATCCACACGATCGGTGTCGCGACGAGAGCGGCGCCGAGCCCCGCGAGGAGCGGAACAAACGCCTTATGAACGCCGTCCACGAAACGCAGCTTGTTCTGCGTGAACTGGCGGGCCTGCCAATAGCCGAACATCGATGAGGCGATGGCGATGGCGAGACCGAGCATCGAGCCGAATAGACGGATCACGGGATTTCTCCTGACACGAGACATTACTGCTTGGCATCCTGAGCGAAGCGAAGGATCTATTCGACGTGACCGATAGCCAGTAAAGGACAATAGGTCCTTCGGGCGCTGCGCTCCCTCAGGATGACAGATGATCGTACGTTACCGCCCCGTCCTGGTTTCACAACCATTCGCGACATAGTTTAGGCTTGCGCCGCGATGCACTGCCGTGTCGCGCCTTCGTCAATCGCGAGCCTTTCGATGGTAACCTTGCGCGTCGTCCGTCATGACCGGGATCATTTGCTCGCTGAGTGTGTGAGCACCGTGATCCCGGCTCGCGGCGAAGTGCTTCAGCTCGACACGCTCGACGAGACCGGAGAAAAGACGAAGCCGAGCACGTTGTGGCGCGTCGTGTCCGTCACGCTGCACGTTCCCTCACTCGCCTCGTCGCCACAAACGAACGGCTCACCACTCGGCGTCCAGCAGGTCGAAGTGACCGTCTTGCCCGACGTCGCGCTCGTTCCCGAGTTCGCGGCGGCGGCGGAGAGAATCCTATCCGAGTCGAAGTTGTAACGGCGCGTGCCGAGGTGCGCGCGTGAGCGCGACCAGCGGCATGTACCGGGTAAGCTCCGAGCTGCCGGCGCATTTGCGCGACTGGCAGCTTCCACCCGGCTGGAGCTGGGGGTCGGAGGGGCTCCACACGCAACATCGCCATTACCAAGAGGTCATCGACGCCCTCGGCCGCTCGTTGTCGCTGACCAGCGCGCCCGATCCGGCGCACTACGTTTGGCTCGAGTCCGAGGCGCGCCATCTCGCGCATCGCAATCACCCGGCGATGCCGACAACGTATCACTACTGGGCATCGTTCTCGGAGAGCCGGCGAGGGCCCGGCTATCTGCGACGCTGGATCGCGGGCGAAACGCTCGCCGCGCGTCTGAGCCGAATGGGCGCGGAGGACCTCCCCGGAACGATTCGTGTCATGCGCGAGATCGGGTCGGCGTTGAATTTCCTCCACGATCTCGGCTCCGTACATGGATGCATCTCGCCGGAAACGGTCTGGACGACGCCGATGGGCCGCCTGTGGATCATCGGTTGGCAGTGGGCACTGCCGTCCAGCGACATCCCATTCGGACTAGCGCCTGATTTCCGTTTCATGCCCGTGCCGCACGAGTGGAGCGGCGGAGTGTGGACGCCGACGCCGCAGACGGATCAGTGGCAGCTGGCCGCGACCTGTTTCGCGACGCTCACGGGCGAAATGCCGCCGGCGATCGAAGCACCGCCCATTCAACTGCTGCGGCCGGACTGTCCGCAAACCATCGCGGTGATCATCGACCGGGCGCTGAACGGAAACCCCGAGGCCCGCTATCCGACGATGGCGTCGATGCTGCGCGCGGTAGATCGCGTGGTCGGCGGCCGCACGATGACGTCGCTGGCCGGCGACGAGCCGGGTGTGCGCACCAACGAGTCGCCCGAGTCGCGCCTGCGCTGGGTGCTGGCCGATGAGTACGAGGTGCTCGCGGCGCTCGGCGCGGGCTCGTTCGGATCCGTGTGGCGCGTGCGCGATCTTACCCTGGGCCGCGAAGTCGCGCTCAAGCTGCTCCACCCGCACGTGGCGCGCGACGAGCGCATCGTCGGACGTTTTCGACGCGAAGCCAGGCTCGCCGCGCAACTCGCGCATCCGGCGATCGTTCCGATCTTCGACTGGGACAGCCGCGCCGACATCGCGTGGTACACGATGGAGCTCGCCGAGGGCGGCTCGGTGGCGGAGCTGGTGGCACGCTCCGGAGCGCGCACGCTGGTCGAGATCGCGCCGCAAGTCGATTTCATCCTCAGCGGGCTGTCGGCGGCGCACGCGGTCGGTATCGTGCACCGCGATCTCAAGCCCGAGAACGTGCTGATCGATCGGTACCATCGTTGGCGCCTGGCCGACTTCGGCATCGCGAACATCACGGGCGAAGAGACGGCGGGAGCATCCGGCACGCCCGCCTTCGCCCCTCCCGAGCAATTGCTCGGCGAGCATCAGGACGCGGCGGCGGACTGCTTCTCCATCGCGGCGATTGTCGCGTTCGCGTTGAGCGGAACGCCGCCCTTCGGCGAGAAAGACAGCGCGTCGATTCTCGCGCGCGAGCTGCGCGAAGACGTCGACCTGTCCGGGTATCCGCCAGAGATCGGCGAGTGGCTCCGTCGCGGCCTGTCGGCAAAGCCGGACGCCCGCTTCGAGGACGCGGCCGAGATGCAGGGGGCGTGGCGCGACGCAGTGCAGGTCGTCTTCGAGCGCGAGCGGCAGATCCCCTGGTGGCGGCGCTGGTTCGGCGGCGATGGCGCGGGAGTCGCATGGTCGGGAGATTCCATGCTCCCGAGCTGACGGATGCCGATCGCGACAATTAATCCGGCCACCGGGGAGCTTCTCCAAAGCTTCCCAGCACTCACCGAACGCGAGATCGACGACAAGATCGAGGCCGCCTGGCGCGCCGCGCGCGCCTGGCGCACTGCTCCGATCGCCGAGCGTGTCGCGGTCGTGCGGCGAGCGGGCGAGTTGCTCGAGGAGCGGAAGGCGGAGTACGGCCGCCTCATGACGCTCGAGATGGGGAAAACCTACAAGTCCGCCGTGGAAGAAGCAGCCAAGTGCGCGCTCGGCTGTCAATACTACGCCGACAACGCCGAGCGTTTTCTCGCGGACCAGCCGGTGGTCGCGGGCAAGGAACGGAGCTTCGTCGCGTTCGAGCCCCTCGGCGTCGTGTTGGCAGTGATGCCCTGGAATTTTCCGTTCTGGCAAGTGATTCGGTTCGCGGCGCCGGCACTCGCTGCGGGAAACGCCGGGCTGCTCAAGCATGCGTCGAACGTGCCGCAGTGCGCCCTCGCGCTGGAACAGCTCTTCGCCGAAGCGGGCGCGCCCGGCGGCGCGTTTCAAACATTGCTCATCGGCTCCGATGCCGTGGAGCGTGTGCTGGCGGATGACCGCGTCGCGGCGGCAACGCTGACCGGCAGCGAGGGCGCCGGAAGCAGCGTGGCGTCGATCGCCGGAAAGCACATCAAGAAGACGGTGCTCGAGCTGGGCGGGAGCGACCCGTTCATCGTGATGCCGAGCGCCGACGTCGATACGGCCGCCCGGACGGCGGTCACCGCCCGGGCGATCAACAACGGCCAGTCGTGCATCGCCGCGAAGCGCTTCATCGTCGCCGATTCGATCGCTGATCGTTTCACGCGCGCGTTCGTGGACGCAATGCGGGGACTCGTCGTCGGCGATCCGATGGACGAGCGCACGAACGTCGGACCACTGGCCACGAAGCAGATTCGCGACGACCTACACTCGCAGGTCGAGCGATCGGTGGCATGCGGAGCGACGGTACTCACCGGGGGCCACGCGTGCGACGGCGCCGGCTACTACTACGAGCCGACGGTGCTTGGCAACGTCACGCCGGCGATGCCGGCATTTCGCGAAGAAACATTCGGGCCTCTTGCCGTCGTCGCCCGCGCCAAGGATGCCGACGACGCCATCGAGCTGGCCAATCAGTCGCGGCTTGGGCTGGGATCGGCCGTCTGGACGCGCGAGCCCGCGGAGATCGAGCGATTCATTCGATCGCTCGACGCGGGAAGCGTTTTCGTGAACGGCATGGTCGCTTCCGATCCGCGTTTTCCGTTCGGCGGTGTCAAGAAGTCGGGTTACGGCCGTGAGCTGAGCGCGTTCGGCATGCACGAATTCGTGAACATCAAGACGGTGCGGATCTTCGGCGAGAGCACGTCGGAAGGCTCACTCACCGAGTAGAGCGGAGCCGTCACCCGCCGGCCAGCTCGATCGTAACGGTGGCTCCCTGACCCGGCTCGCTCTCGACGACGATCGACCCGCCCCAACCTTCGACGAGCTGCCGACTGATGGCGAGCCCGAGGCCGCTCCCGCTCGTGCGCGTCGAGAAATGCGGCTCGAAGATGCGCGGCAGGACGTCCGCGGGGATGCCGTGCCCGTTGTCCTGGACCGTGATGCCGACACGGCGCGATCCGTCGTCGCCCACGCCGCCCCTGACGTGAACGGCGACATGCGACGCACCCGCGTGCCGCGCGTTTTCGAGGACGTTCAGTAAGACTTCTTTGAACTCGTCGGCGCGCGCCATCGCCACAACCGGCGCGTCGGTTCCCTCCTCGACCCACGCCGGTCCCTTCTCTTCGCCCATCCGCTCGAGGGCGACGACGTCGCGCACAAGTGCCGCGACATCGACGGCGGCAGCGCGAGCGCGCTCGTCCGGAGCCGCCCCGTAACGACTGAACGCGCGCGCAATCTCGTCGAGCCGATCGATCTCGGCGAGGATCTGATTCACATTCTGGTCGAGCACGCGATCGAAATCGATTCGCGCGTCGGCGCGCGCGCGCTTGAGATGCTGAACGCCGAGGCGGATTGGCGTCAGCGGGTTCTTGATCTCGTGGGCGACCTGGCGCGCCATCTCGCCCCACGCGAGGACGCGCTGCGCCCGCGCGAGCTCGGTCACGTCGTCGATCGTAACGACGGCGCCGCCACGGCCCAACCGCGTGAGTGTGCCGCGCAATTGCCGCGAGCCGAGCGTGACCGCAAAATCCTCATCCTCACGCTCCGAGGTGAGAAAACCCTGAACGACTTCGCTCACCGGCTCGCTGCCCTCGGCCGCGCCGTCGAAGGGCGCTCCAGGAGCGAGCGACGTGCCGAGCAGCGTCTCGGCGCGGGGATTCGCCAGAAGAACCCGGCCTTGGGTGTCGACGGCGACGACGCCGCTCGCGACGTTACGCAGCACCGCCGCGGTTCGACGCTGCGCTTCCTCGAGCGCGGTACGACTCGCATTGAGATCCGATGCCATGCGACGGAACGCGGCGAACACGGGATGAAACTCGACGGTCGGTTCGCTCTCGAGCGGCGGCGTTCGCGCGCCGCTGGCGATGGACAACGCCGCATTGCGCAGCGTCCCGATCGGTCGGGCGAGCTGTCGCGCGGCGATGCCGCTCAGCCAGAGCGCGGCGAGCGCGCCCACGGCGGTGGCGAACAGGACGAGCACACTCAAATCGCGACGGCGGCGGCCGAGGGTGACTTCGCCGGAACGAGCCGGAGCCGCGATCACCGTTGACCCGTTTTGCGTCGCGAACGCGCGATACCCGAAGAGCGCCACGCCTCCGTCCACACGCTCGACGGATGTCGTCGTCTCTTCCGACCGATCGGTGAGTGTCAGCTCGATCGGTCCGCGCAGGAAGCGGCCGATCGGTGCGAGGTCTTGATAGAGCGCGTCGCTCGCCTCGAGAAGCTCGCCGCGACGATAGAGGAAGAGCGGCGTGTCCAGGCGATCGCTCTCCGCCGGCAGCCACGCTGCCGTGGAGGGCTGCGCGAGCGCGCGCAAAGTCTCGCTGACGAGAAGCGCGCGCGATTGCGTGGCGTCCGTCGCCAACTGGCTGTAGGACCAGACCGCGAACGCAAGCGCCGGGATGACGAAGAATGCGAAGAGCGCGAGCGACAGGCGCGCCCGGAAGCTTCTCCCCCATGTTCTTCGCCGCGCGCGAAGCCAGCGGCCGGCGCCGCCGTCGGCCACGACACTCGCGAACCACAGCAGGCCGACGATGGTGAGATCGAGCAGCACGACGAGCGCTCCGCGCTGAAGGAGCGCGTCGAGCGAACGAAGCTCGACCTCGACGTGCGCCGCGGCCGCGCCATTCCCCGTCGGAACGTTCCAGTCGCCGTGCAATTCACTTCCCTCGCGTCGCCACCGCACTCGGCCGGTATCCGGAGCGACGGCGCCCCCAGTCTCGCGAAGACGAACGGTGTACGGCGGATCCACGTCGAGGTCAGACTCGAGCCCCACCAGTCGCACGAAGGGATCGGGATCGAACAGGCGGCTTTTCGGCGCGAGTACGGCGGCGGTGACGCCGCCGCCGACCGACGGAGCGGCCATCACCAGCTCCAGCGCCGTGTCCGTAGGGACCGGCGCAATGATGACCATTCCGGTGCGACGTGCGCTACTTACCACGCGCTGAATCTCCACGCGCGGCGCCGGAATGTCCGACGTCTTGAACTCGGCGACCGGTCCGGAGTCGGTCGGCCAGGCGGAGATGACGATCGGGTTGCCCGCCGACGCGATGTCGGAGACGACGTAGAGGCGGAGCAGCGCCTGTCGGCTCAGCGGCGCGTCGCCCGACTGCAGATCGAGGCCGAAACGTCTCAACAGGCCGGCAGAGACTGAATCGGCGCGACTCAACCCGATGAGATCGCGTTCGGCAGCCTCGACGCGACCTTTGGCGGCACGGCCCCACACGAGCGTCGTCGCGGCGACCGCGGCGACGGCCGATGCGCTCAGGATGACAAAGCGGCTGCGCCGGCTGAGCGCCAGCAGCGCGATGGCAAGGATCCAGACCGGCGCATACCACCCGGGAAATCGGCCGGGGGCCTGCCAGACCACCGGCGCAAGGCTTCCTGCTATACAAGCGGCCGCCGGAGCCACCCACGGCGGCAGTCCACGACGGCTGCCCAACACATTTGCGCCGGCCGACGCGCCGAGGAGCAGCACCGAGACGGCGGCGAGGAAAAGCGGCACCTCCCAGATCAGCCAGAGCATCGTGTCGACGCCGCGGACCGGCGCCTGAACTCCGCGCGACAGATCGCGAAGCAGGAACGGACCGAGACCGGCGACGAGGAGAATGATGACGATCGACGTCCATCGCGAAACGCGTCTCGCTCGCCCGAACAGCGCGAGAATGAACAGGAACGCGAGCGCGCTCGTTGCCGCGAGCGCGCCGGCGTTGCCGGTCAACGGCCCGCCTTCAGGAGTGAAGTAGATCGCCGGATCGAACAGCCGCGTGATGTTCGAGTACTGGCTCAACGGAACGAGCGCAGTGCACGCGAGACCGACCGCGAGGGCGGCAAGGCGCTGCCCCACCGAACGGGTTCCACGCCAGACACCGATGACGAAGCAGACGAGCGCGACGACGAACGCCACACCGGCTCTCGCGCGAACCGACTCGATGGCGCCCTGCGCGACTTCACCCTGCTGATACGAGATGGCACGAACGTCAAAGAGCCGCGTTCCGCCATTCGCATACTTCAACACGTCGCTGCCGGCGGAGTCGCTGGCCGGAACGAAGACGAATCCACGGAGGCCGGCGCGATGAGCGACGGGCAGAGTGATCGTCGTCGCCAAACGATCCGCGGGGGAGAGGGCGTCGAGCAGAATCACACCGATCGCCTGCCGGTCACCCTGACGCGCCGCGATCTGCAACGCCAGATAAAAAGGGGTGGCGACGATCGACGTGCCGTCGTGCGTCGGATCGACGGGAGCGCGAATCGTTCCAGACCAGGCAAACGCGGTGTCGGCCTTGAAGAGCACGACGCCCTGGTCCGCGCTCTTGCCCGGGATCGCGTCGAGCGCGTCGAAGGCAGCGGACCGGTCGTCCGTGGGCGCCGCCAGGGCGTCCCGAACGGCCCGCGACGAGGAGCTCAGCTCCGCATCGAGCGCACGCTTCAGCTCATCGAGGCCACGCCGCGCTGCGTCGCGCCGCCAGTCTTCCCAGCGATGCTGCACACCCAACAACGTTCGCTGCGCGGGAATGGCGAGCGTCGCCGCACCGGCGAGCGAGACGACGGACGCCAGCGCCCACCATCGCTGCGATCGCCCCACGAAGGCCGTCGCGACGGCAGCCGCGACGGTGGCGACGATCAACGAGACCAGATACTCTACGCTCGGTGCATGCAGCCATTGGCTGGTCGCGAGCAGCGCAAGCGCGGCCGCCACGGCCCACCATGCCCTCAGCCATCGCGCGCGGTGTCGCGTGCCGTCGGCCGCGCGCGTTCCCCCCCGATCTCCCGATTGCTCGCTCGAAATGACTCAGCCTCCCGTGGATGGCGCGTCGCCGCGCCGCCTGAAGCAGATGCGTCCCGCGGAAGTCGCCGCCATCATCGAGCGCGACCCGCGCCTCATCGTTCCCGTGGGTACGTGCGAACAGCATGGACCGCATCTTCCACTCGGTTCGGACACGATCATCGTCGAGCGATTCGCGAGTGATTTGTCCGCCGAGTCGGGAGTGCTGCTCGCGCCCACGGTCGAATATGGCGTGAACGTGGTGACTGAGCGCGGGTTCGCCGGCAACGCGTCATTGCGGAAAAAGACGCTGCACCGGATGCTCAACGACTTGATCGATACGTGGGAGTCCACGGGCGTCCGTGAGTTCATTCTACTGACGGCTCACGAGCACGATCCGCATCTGGAGGCGATGTCGACGGTGATCACGTCCGGCGCTCGCGTGCGTGTGGTCGACATTTTCGGCGTCGATTTCACCGATCTGCTCCAGGGTCAGGAAGAGCCGATGCACGGCGACGAGGTCGATACCTCGTTGTTGCTCTACATTGCGCCTGAGCTCGTCAATCTCGAAATGGCTCAGGATTATATGATGTCCCGGGAAGAGCTGCGACGTTACCGGCGGGGCTGGCTGCGCGTCCCGCGCGGGAGCCCCGGGTCCATCGGGCGCCCCAGCCTGGCGACCGCCGAAAAAGGCCGAGCGATCTACGAGCGCATCCATAGCCGAATTCGGGACCGGATCTTCGTGGCGCCCCCGCCGGAGCCGTGAACCGCCCTGCCTGCCCGGGGTACATAACCCTGCCATGCCCATCCGTTCCGCTCGTCTCGCGCTGATAGCCTTCCTGCCCTTGGCCGTCCAGGCACAAGGGAGGGGACGAATCGTCGACGAGGGCACGTTCACCGTGACGAGACCGGGCGCGCCCTCGGTGGTGGAGAGCTTTCGCATCACGAGAAACGAAAACGATCTGTTCCAGGCCACGGCACAGCTGTCGGCCGGAGCCCGAAGAATCACATCCAAGCTCCTCACCGATTCGACCGGACTGCCCACGGATTACGGTCTGGTGGTGCTCGACGGCCGGGACACGTCGTTCAGGGTCAGGGTCGCCGGCACCGGCGGTCGCCTGTCCGCGACGAGCTCGAACCGGCGCGGCGACGAGTCGATGCGGGAGTATCCGTCCGCCGTGGCGACGATCATCGTCGACGACGATCTCGTGCACCTCGCGTTTTTCGCGGCAATCCGCGGACGAACTGGTACCGTTCACTTGATCAACCCGCGAACAGGCGCGACAGCGACCGCGACTGTCGCTTCTCAGGGACTGGAGCCGATCGACATCGGCGGCAAGTCTACGACGGCAACCCACTACGTGATCAGCGGGGGCCCGATTCGGCGTGACTTCTGGCTAGATTCCTCTGGCCGGCTGCTGCGGTTCGAGACCTCGGCTGGCCTGAAAGCAATTCGCGAAGAGCTGCCCCGCTAACAAGCGTCGACTCTTCTCGCGACGGCCGCAACGAGCCGTTGCGCCCGCCGTTTGTCCCATCCACCCGGCCTGAAACCCGGGTCGACCACATGCCGTACTCCCCGCAGAACCCCCATCCATAGGATTTCAGGTCATATGCGTTCGTTGACGTTCGTCGCCCTCTTGGCGATTCCCGCCCAGGTCACGTTCGCGCAGCAGTCGCCGGCCGGCGCCCGCGGAAACTCGCTCACGCTCGAGGACGCGATCACCACGGCGCACCGCAACAATGCGCAGTTCCTGCAAATTCGGAACGCGGTGCGCACGTCGGAGTCGACGGTCCGACAGGCGTATTCGGCGCTGCTCCCAAGCTCCAGCGTCAGCTTCAACACGCTCTATCAACAGGGCGGTACGCAGTTCTTCCAGGGCGTCGCTCTTGGCGGCGGAAACGCGGACTCGCGGCAGTCCTCGTACCGGTTGAATTTGAGCTACAACGTCAGCGGAGCGGCGCTGTTCGCGCCGCGGTCGGCGCGTGCAAGCCGCGACGCCGCCGAAGCCGACGTGAATAGCCAGGCCGAGGCACTCCGCGCGCAGATCACCAACCAGTACATCACCACGCTCCAGCAGCAGGCGCAAGCCGCACTGCAGGACACACTGGTGCAGACCGCCGCCGGCCAACTCGATCTGGCACAGGCTCGAATGAAAGTCGGCGCCGGCACCATCCTCGACGTCCGCACGGCGGAAGTCGCGGTGGGTCAGGCGCAGGTAGCGTCGCTGACAGCGCACAACCAAGCGACAATCGAGAAGCTTCGCTTGTTCCAGTTCATGGGCGTCGCCGGCGACACCGGCACGGAGCTCACGACGAAGTTCACAATCGCCCAGCCCGGCTTCTCGCTCGATTCACTGCTTGGGCTCGCACGCCGCGTGAACCCCGACGTCGCGGCGCGCCGGTCGCGCGAGTTCGCGGCGGACATGAACGTGCGCGCAGCTCGCACGAGCTACCTCCCGTCGCTGTCTGTCGGCACCGGCTGGGGCGGCAACTCGTTCGAGTACGTCAACCCGGACATTCCGGTGGCGCAACAGCAAGCCTCGGCACAGTCGCAGATGCGGTCCTGCCTGTCGCTCGACTCCCTGCGCACTCGCTCCGGGCTCCCCGGTCTTACCTGTGGCAGCGGCCAGCTGACGCAGGAGCAGATCGACGCGATCCACGCGTCGAACAACACCTTCCCGTTCAAGTTCAACCGCAACCCGATCGGCGTGTCGGCGACGCTGTCGATGCCGCTGTTCAACGGCTATCAGCGTGAAGCGCAGGTCGAGCAGGCGAAAGTCGCACGCGACAACGCCGCGAACGACGTGCGGGCTCGCAACCTCCAACTCACGACCGAGGTAACACAGGCTTACCTCAACCTCGTGACGGCAGTCAAGACGGTGCAGCTGCAGGAGCAGAACGCCGCGAAGGCCGCCGAGGAACTGGCGTTCGCGGAGGAGAGCTATCGGGTCGGGTCGCGCACGTTCCTCGACGTGACGACGGCGCGCGGATCGTTCGAGCGCGCCCAGATCGATCGCGTCGATGCGATTTACAACTACCACAAAGCGTTCGCCGCGCTCGAAAATGCGGTCGGACGTCCACTTCGCTGAGGCTTGGCTACCACAATGGGTAAGAAATCGAAGCTGGCAATCGGGATTGTCGTGGTAGTGGGCGCCGCCTCCGTGCTCGGAATGAGCGCGGCGAAGCGCGGCAACAAGGCCGTCGAAGTTCGAATGGAAACGGTTCAGAAGCGCGACCTCGTCGCGTCGGTCACCGCGAGCGGTCAGGTCCGGCCGCAGACCAAGGTCGACGTCGCATCGGACGTGAGCGGCAAGATCACCAAGCTCTCGGTCAAGGAAGGCCAGATCGTGACGCAGGGCCAGTTCCTGCTGCAGATCGATCAGGCGCAGGCCGAAGCGAACGTGCAGCGCGCTGAGGCGGTGCTTGCGTCGTCCAAGGCGCAGGCCGCCCAGTCGCAGGCCAATCTCGATCAATCGAAGAAGAGCCTCGACCGTTCGGCGTCGATCAAGAAGACGAACCCGCAGCTCATTTCGGACGAGCAGCTCGACCAGCTCCGCACTGCTGTCGACGTCAACACGGCTCTCGCCGAGTCGTCGCGGCACGCCGTGGAGCAGGCCACCGCATCGCTCACCGACGCCAAGAGCGCGCTGTCCAAGACGACGATCTACGCGCCGATGGCGGGCCGCGTGACGCGACTCGCGGTCGAGCAGGGTGAGACCGCGGTTCCTGGCACGTTCAACAAGGACGCAGCCACGCTGCTTACGATCAGCGACATGTCGGTGCTCGAGACACGGGTGAAGGTGGACGAGACGGACGTCGCCCGGATCAAGGTCGGCGATTCGGCGCAGGTCCAGATCGACGCGTTCCCGGACACGACCTTCATTGGCCGGGTGACGAAGATCTCGAACAGCTCGGTCAAGGCGGCGACCGCGGCGTCGACGGATCAGGCGGTCGACTACGAGGTGACGATTCAGCTGCTGAACGCGCCCAAAGAGACCCGCCCGGATTTCTCGGCCACGGCCAAGATCATCACGGACTCGCGCACCAGCGTGTTGTCGGTACCGATCATCGCCCTGACGGTCCGCGAGAATCAGGCGATGCAGCAGGGTGACACGGCGGTCGGCCTGGGTAAGGCCAAGCCTGCCAAAGAGATCGGCAAGAAGGACGTAGAAGGGGTCTTCGTGGTCGGCACGGACAACAAAGTGACCTTCCGGGCCGTAAAAGTAGGGATCGCCGGCGAGAAACACTTCGAGATCCTGGGTGGTCTCAAAGACGGCGAAAAGATCGTTGCGGGTACCTACCAGGCGATTCGCGAGCTCAAGGACGGCGCGCTGGTGCGCGAAGCCAAGGTCGACGCGAAGAAACCGACTACGGGGACAACCAAGTCGTGAGTCAAAACACTGTAGAAGCTCCGCTCGGCGTCACCGCTGAGCGGATGGTCGTTACCGGCCAGCATGGGTCAGCGCCGGATCCCAAGTGGGTGATCGTGACGCGCGGCATCAAGCGCGAATACGACATGGGCGGCGAAATCGTCCGCGCCCTCCGCGGCGTGGACGTCGCCATCGGGCGCAACGAGTACGTGGCCATCATGGGACCGTCGGGCTCGGGCAAGTCGACGCTCATGAACATCATCGGCTGCCTCGACACGCCGAATGCCGGCGAATACTGGCTCAACGGCCAGCTCGTCTCGAAGATGAGCGACGACGCCCTCGCTCGCGTGCGGAACAAGGAGATCGGATTCGTCTTCCAGACGTTCAACCTCCTGCCCCGCGCCACGGCGCTGCACAACGTCGAGCTTCCCCTCGTCTACGCCGGCATAAGCTCTGACGAGAGAAAGCGCCGGGCCAGGGAAGCGCTGGAGAAGGTGCAGCTCGCGGACCGCATGGATCATCGGCCGAACGAGCTCTCGGGCGGTCAGCGGCAGCGTGTGGCCATCGCGCGCGCCCTGGTGAACAACCCGTCGATCCTCCTCGCCGACGAGCCGACCGGTAACCTCGACTCGCAGACGTCGGAAGAGATCATGCGCGTGTTCGAGAGCCTGGCGAGCACAGGACAAACCGTCGTCATGGTGACGCACGAGCCGGACATCGCCGCCCACGCGCGGCGCGTCGTCGTCCTCCGCGACGGTCTCATCTCGACCGACGAGCGACGGGACGCGTTTACGTCGCGCCTCGGCTTGTAACCTCAACGCACGGTAGACCGTAGGTAGGGCGAGGGTCCTCCCCTCGCCCTTCTTCTTTCATGCTATTTCTCCAAGCCGTCCGCATCGCCTGGGAAACGATCCGTGTGCAGAAGCTGAAAAGCTTCTTCACGGTCATTGGCGTGACCATCGGCGTCACGTTCCTGATCGCGGTCGTGTCGATCGTGTCGGGGATGGGGCGCTACATGAAGGACGACCTGATCGGCAAGCTGATCGCCGTCAACTCCTTCAACCTGCGCAAGCAGCCCGACATCCAGATGGGCGATGTGACGGAAGCCGAGCGTCGCGACTGGCGCCGCCGTCCTCGCATTCAGGACACGGATGTCCCCGCCGTCGCCGCCGGGCTCCCCAAAGACGTGCTCTGGGCCACGGAAAGCAGCGACAACCTGAACATCGAGTCGCAGTACGGGTCGCCGCGGCGCATCCAGTCCATCACCGTCTCGGAGTCCTGGTTCGACATCAAGAAATGGGGCGTAAGCAAGGGCCGCCTCATCGCGCCGCAAGAGTATCAGTTCGGCGCGCCCGTGGTCGTGATCGGGCAGGACGTCGCCGACCATTTCTTCCCAAATCTCGATCCAGTCGGCCGTCAGGTCCGCATTCAGAGCATTCCCTACACCGTCGTCGGCGTCGTCGAGAAGCAAGGCAGCGCGTTCGGCATCTCGCTGGACAAGTTTCTCGTCGCGCCGGAGAAATCGCCGCTCAATCGCTGGGTGAATCCGCACGGCGTGATCGACCAGATGGTCATCCAGTCGACGGACGACGTGGGGATGAAGGAGGCGATGGAGGCAACCCGTGCCGTGATGCGCGGGCGTCACCATCTGCATCCGTCGCAGCGTGACGACTTCACCCTCGAGACCGCGGATTCGGCGCTCGAGTTCTGGAACAAGATGCAGAGCTATCTCGTGATCGCGGGCATCGCGCTGCCGACCGTGGGTCTCGTCGTCGGCGCGATCGTGATCATGAACATCATGCTCGTCGCGGTCTCGGAGCGGACGCGTGAGATCGGGATCCGCAAGTCGCTCGGCGCGCGCCGACGCGACATCCTGAATCAATTCCTCGTCGAGTCGGCGACGCTCGCCACGATGGGCGCGATGCTCGGCGTCGCTCTCGGCATCGGGTTCGCGAAGTTGATCTCCGCCGTTTCGCCGTTGCCGGCGGCGGTCGAGCTGTGGTCGGTGATCGTCGGCGTCGCGGTCGGCGCGGGCGTCGGGTTGATCGCGGGCGTGTATCCGGCGAGCCGCGCCGCGCTGCTCGATCCGATCGCGGCGATGCGGCAGGAGACCTGATGTCGAACGCTTCGCTTCCCTCGAGCGCAAGCATCACGGTCCGCATCTTCAGCCTCTTCGAGGGCGTCGGGATCGCGTTCGATTCGCTCAAGTCGAATCGCGTGCGCGCGGCCCTGACGATCCTCGGCGTCGCCGTCGGCGTTTTCGTGGTCGTCGTCATCTCGGCGGCGATTCACGGCATCAACTCGAGCGTGGCGAAAGACTTCGAGCGCGCCGGCCCGAAAACGTTCTTCCTCAGCCGATATCCGATCACCTTCGAGGCGTGCGACGGCTCGGACGACACGTGCAAGTGGCGGCACAATCCGCGGCTCACCTACGCCGACGCAAAAGCCCTCGGCGAGCTTTCGTCGATCCGCGCGTCGGCGGCGCGGCTCGGATTGTCGAAAGAGGTGCGATACAAGGATCGGGTGCTGAGCAGCACGCAAGTCATCGGACAGCAGGCGAACTGGACGATCGTCGATAACGCCGGCGATCTGTATCCCGGCCGGAGCTTCACGGAAAGCGAGGAGCTCAATGGCGAGAAGGTCGTGATCGTGAACGACGAGATGGCGACGCGACTATTCGGCGATTCCGACCCCATCGACAAGGTCGTCTCGATCGGCGGCGTTCCGTTCACCGTGATCGGCGTTTACCACTACGAAGCGAGCTTCCTGACCGGAGGCAACCGGCCGCGCGCCATCGTGCCGTTCGAGACGGCGTACCGATCGCTGAACGCGGGGCTGGGCGGCGTTGGCATCGCCATCGTGCCGCGCGAGAACGCGACGCGCGACGAGGCGCAGGACGACGTCATCGCCGCGTTGCGCGCGCGCCGTGGACTGCGCCCGGGCGCGGACAACAACTTCGCGATCATCACGCAGGACAAGCTGTTCGAGACCTACAACAAGATCTTCGGGATGTTCTTTCTCGTGATGATCGTGCTCTCGGCGATCGGGCTCCTCGTCGGCGGCGTGGGCGTCATCGCGATCATGATGATCTCGGTCACGGAGCGGACGCGGGAGATCGGCGTGCGCAAAGCGCTCGGCGCGACACGGGTGACGATTCTCTGGCAGTTCCTCGTCGAGGCCGTGACGCTGACGGCGATCGGAGCTGTGATCGGACTCGTCGGCGGCGGCATCGTGGCGGAGATCATTCGTCGCGCCACTCCGATCAAGGCGACTGTCCCTCCGCTCGCGATCGTGGCGGCCCTCGGGGCGAGCGCGATTACCGGTGTGCTGTTCGGCATGCTCCCCGCCCTGCGCGCGTCGCGGCTCGATCCGGTCGAGGCGCTCAGGTATGAATAAAACGGTCATCCTCAGGCGCGTCGCGCCTGAGGATCTACTGTCCGAGCCGCATGGCTGGCGCATGAGCAAGGACATTAGATCCCCCGCTCGCTTCACTCGCGGAGGATGACGACGTGAAGTTTCTCGAAGCCATCCGCCTCGCTTTCGCCCAGATCCGCGTGCAGAAGCTCAAGAGCTTCTTCACGCTGCTCGGCGTGATGATCGGCGTGATGTTCCTCATTGCCGTCGTGTCGATCGTCGAAGGCATGGGCAAGTACATGGAGGACGACTTTGCCGGCCGCATCCTTGGCGCGAATACGTTCACCCTGCGCCGGTTTCCCTGGTTCGGCAACAACACGACGCGCGAAGAGTGGCTCGAATGGCAGCGCCGTCCACGTTTCTATTCGGCGGACGTCGCGTTCGTGCGTGGCGTGCTGCCGGCCGCGGCGCGCTGGGCGATCGAGAGTCAGGGCCGTCCGATGGCGTCGTCGGCGTACGCGCGCCCGCGCAATGTCGAGGCGCACGCCGTGGACGGCGACTACTTCACGATCAAGAAGTACGACCTGGCCTCGGGCCGGACGATCGCGCCGCAGGAGTACGAGCTCGGTACGCCGGTCGTTGTCATCGGCGACGAGGTCGCGAAGTTCTTCTTTCCGAACTTGAATCCGGTGGGACGCGATCTGCGCCTCGGTGGCATTCCCTACCAGGTGATCGGCGTGATCGAGCACCAGGGAACACTGTTCGGCCAGTCGCTCGACCAGCTCGCGGTCGCGCCATACAACTCGCCGCTGCATCGGCTCACGAATCCGCGCGGCGACATCAGCGGCCTTCTCGTGCAGTCGTCGAACTCCATGATGATGAACGATCTCATGGAGGACGTGCGCGAAGCGCTGCGGGCGCACCGGCATCTGCGTCCGGGTCAGCCGGACAACTTCGTGATGGAGACGTCCGCGTCGGCGCTTGCCTTCTTCGACCGAGTCAAGGCGACGATGACGATTGTCGGCGCGGCGCTTCCCGGGATCAGCCTCATCGTCGGCGGCATGGTGATCATGAACATCATGCTCGTGTCGGTCGCCGAGCGGACGCACGAGATCGGCATCCGGAAGTCGCTCGGTGCGCGGCGGCGCGACATTCTGAGTCAATTCCTCGTCGAGGCGGCGACGTTGAGCACGTTGGGCGCGATGATCGGCATCGCGCTTGGTATCACGGCGGCGAAACTGATCTCGTGGAAGACGCCGCTGCCCGCGGCGGTCGCGCCGTGGTCGCTGGTCATGGCGACGTTGCTCGGTACTGTCGTGGGAATCGTGTCGGGCGTCTATCCGGCGCGTCGCGCGTCGCGTCTCGACCCCATCGAAGCGCTGCGTCACGAGACATGAGATTCTTCGCGATTTTCCTTCACGCCGTCGAAGGCGTTTCGATCGCGCTCGAATCGATCCGTTCGAACAAGGGGCGGGCCGCGCTGACGATTCTCGGCGTGGCCGTCGGCGTGTTCGTCGTGGTCGCGCTGTCGTCGGTCGTACGTGGAGTGAACGAGTCCTTCGCGCGGGATGTCGCTGCCGCCGGTCCGAATTCGTTCTTCGTCTATCGACGGCCGCTGACTCCGTTTCAGAGCTGCGATCCCAGCGATCCGAATTCTTGTCCGGAACGGCGCAACCCCGCGATCACGAACGACGAGGCGACAGGCATTGCGGCGCTTCCGTCGATCTACGCCGTCACGCAGCACGTCGCGAACGGGCACACGTTCAAGTACAAAGACCGCTCGCTCAGCGCCGGCGTCGAGTACTACAGCGCGAATTGGACCGACGTGGATGGCGGAGACATTTTCCCGGGCCGGAGCTTCACCCCGTCGGAAAACAGTGCCGCCGCGCAAGTGGTGATCATCAACGACAAGCTCGCACAGACGCTGTTCGGCGACTCCGACCCGATCGACAAAGTCGTCTCGGTGGACGGGCACCCGTTCCAGGTCATCGGACTCTATCACTACACGGCCAGCCCGATGGGCACACCGACGTCCGCGGGCGGCGGAGACTCGCCGAAAGCGATAATCCCACTCGAGACGGGCCGGCGCCACATGAATCTCTGGGTGCGCGGCAACAACCTGATCGTCCGGCCGCGCGACGGCGTGAACGTCACCGACGCGACCGACGATGTCACGGCGTACCTGCGCGCGCGCCGCGGTCTCCGGCCGCGCGATCGAACGAACTTCGCGATCGTAACGCAGGACAAGCTGCTCGAGACCTACAACAAGCTCTTCGGAACGTTCTTCGTGGTCGGAATTGCGCTGTCGTCGGTTGGCTTGCTCGTCGGCGGCATCGGCGTCATCGCGATCATGATGATCTCCGTGACCGAGCGCACTCGCGAGATCGGCGTACGCAAGGCACTCGGCGCGACGCGACTGACGATCCTCTGGCAGTTCCTCGTCGAAGCGGTGACGCTCACGGCTTTCGGGGCCGCGGTGGGGCTGGCGCTCGGATTCGGTACGACGGTGCTCGTGCGCACAGCGTGGCCGTCCATTCCGGCGTCGACCCCGCTCTCGTCGATCATCGCGGCCCTTGCCGCCAGCGCGGTCACGGGAGTGGTGTTCGGGATGCTGCCCGCCGTCCGCGCCGCGCGGCTCGATCCGGTGGCGGCGCTGCGGTACGAGTAACTGCCGGCGGTGGGCGGTGGGCGGTGGGCGGTGGGCAAAACTTCGGTGTCATCCTGAGGAGCGCAGCGACGAAGGACCTACTGTCCCGAGTTAGTTACCGGGTACGCACTGTAGGTCCTTCGCTTCGCTCAGGATGACAACGCACTTATCGCCCATCGCCGATCGCCCGCCCTGGCGACTACTTTCCAGCGCATGTCCCAGGTTGATCTCCTCGCTATTGCCGCGCACCGCGACGACGTCGAGCTGTTGTGCGGCGGAACGCTCGCCAAGGCCGCGCGCGCTGGATACAAGACGGGAATCCTCGATCTTACCGCGGGCGAGCTTGGTACACGCGGCACCGCGGAGGTTCGCGCAGCCGAAGCGGAGCACGCCGCAAAGGCCCTGGGTGTCACGCTGCGGGAGAATCTCGGTCTGCCCGACGCCGGCATCGTCAACGACCCGCCGACGCGTGAGAAGCTGGCCCGAGCGCTTCGGCGCTTGCAGCCGCGCGTCGTCATCGCGCCGGCGCTCGAGGGGCGCCATCCGGACCACCGCATGACCGCCCAGCTGGTTCGCGACGCGTCATTCGTGTCGGGACTGGCCAAGCTCGCACCGGATTTGCCGAAACATCGACCGTTCAAGGTTCTGCACTGCCTCACGTACCGCCACGATCCCGTGCGGCCGACTTTCGTTGTCGACATCTCGGACGTCTTCGAGCTCAAGCTGGAGGCGATTCGCTGCTATCGGTCGCAGTTCGAGGGGGTTGAGCAGGCGGGCGAGGTCTACCCGAACGGCGAGCCGCTCGAGGATGTCGTGCGCCATTACGCGGCCTATTACGGAACGCTCATTCGCAAGCGCTACGGTGAGCCGTATTACACGACGGAAGTGATGGCGGTGAACGACGTGCTTTCGCTCGAGGTATCGACCTTTTGAGCGACGAGATCACCTATAGCAACTACCTGTCGCTCGACGAGCTGCTGTCGCTTCAGCGACCACTATCGCAGCCGGAGCACCCCGACGAGTTGTTGTTCATCGTCGTGCACCAGGCGAGCGAATTGTGGTTCAAGGCGATCCTGCACGACATGGACGGCCTCATCGCGGCCCTCGAAGCACGCGAGGTCGGCCAGGCGCTTTGGCGCGTTCAGCGCGTCAACACGCTGATGCGGATCGTGTCCGAGCAACTGTCGTCGCTCAGCGCGCTTCCACCGCAGCACTTTGCCCAGTTCCGCACCTTTCTCGGCACGTCGAGCGGAAGGCAGAGCATTCAGTTTCGCGCGATCGAGGCGGCGTCGGGGTTGCGCGACGCCCATTTCATGGAGGCGTTGAAAGAGCACGGGCCGGTTCCTCCGCTCGTTCAGCGAGCACTTGAACGTCCCACGCTTCAGGAGCTGTTTCTCCGTGTGCTCGATGGTGCAGGCGCCAAACTTGAGGACCTGTACCTCGGTCCCGGCCCTGGCCTGTTGTTCTTCCTCGCCGAAGCGCTGCTCGAATACGAGCAGCAGTTTGCCCAGTGGCGGTTCAAGCACGTCCAACTCGTGGAGCGGATCATCGGGCCGCAAACGGGCGGCACGGGCGGTACGCTGGGCTCCCGCTACCTAATGCGCACCGTCGACCAGCGCTTCTTCCCGAAGCTCTGGGAAGTGCGCGGGCGCTTCTTCGGCGCTCAGAAGCCGCCGGCCGCGCCTTAGCGTCGTAAGATGGGACGCTGTATATTGTTATGATGCCTGAACCTATCTACCTCGACCACGCGGCGACGACGCCGGTCCGTGAAGAAGTGCTCGAGGCGATGGCGCCCTTTTACGGCCCGCGCTTCGGCAATCCTTCGAGCACCCATCGGTGGGGACGGGACGCTCGTACCGCGCTCGACGAGGCGCGCGAACGGGTAGCGCGTTGCCTTGGCGCCCGCCCGGACGAGATCTGCTTCACGTCCGGCGGCACCGAGGCCGACAACATCGCGATTCTTGGCGCATGGAGGGCCCTGAGCGGCACCGGCCGTCGCGCCGTCGCGACTACGCCCGTCGAGCACAAGGCCGTGCTCGGGGCGGTACACCAAGCCGCGAAGGAAGGCGCCGAAGAGCGCTTCACGGCGATGCGCGAGAACGGCGTGGTGGAAATGTCGTCGTTCCAGGAGATCGTCCGCGACGACACGGCGATCGCGTCCGTGATGTGGGTGAACAACGAGATCGGAACGATCCAGCCGATCGACGAGCTCGCGCGTCACGCGAAGAGCGTCGGCGCGTTGTTCCACACTGACGCCGTTCAGGCGTTCGGCAACGTTGCGATCGACGCGTCGGCCGCGCCATTCGATGTCCTCACGATCTCGGGTCACAAGATCGGCGCGCCGAAGGGTGTCGGCGCCGTGTTCATCCGACGCGGGCTCGTGATCGAGCCGCTCTTTCACGGAGGCACGCAGGACCGCGGTCGCCGGCCCGGAACCGAGAACGTTGCCGCCGTGATCGGTCTTGCGCGCGCCGCGGAGCTTGCGGTCGCCGAGCGCGAAGCGCACTGGCGGCAGCTCTCAGCGCTCCGTGACCGGCTCGAAGCCGGGATTGTCGCTCGCGTACCCGACGCGGTCGTCCATGGTCGCGGCGGTCCGCGAGCGCCGCACATCGTCAACATCTCGGTGCCGGGGACCGACAGCGAGTCGATGCTCATGGCGCTCGACCTGCGCGGCGTCGGTTGTTCCGCCGGATCTGCCTGTCAGAGCGGAAGCGTGTCGCCGTCGCACGTGCTCCACGCGATGGGTGTCTCGAACGAGCTGGCGTCGGCGGCGATCCGTATGAGCGTCGGCGTACTCACCACCGAGGCAGCCGTCGATCGCGTCGTTGAGCTCTACCCGGCGTTGATCGCCAAGGTACGCGGCGCCAGCGCGGCGGCCGCGGCGGACTGACGATGGCGGGCGGCGAGCGGGTACTGGTCGCGATGTCGGGCGGAGTCGATTCCTCCGTCGCCGCGGCGCTGCTCGTCGAACAGGGGTTCGACGTCGTGGGCGCGACGATGAAGCTCTTCTGCCACGACGGTGATCTCCCCGACCGGCCGTGCTGCTCGCTCGATTCGGTGAACGACGCGAGACGCGTCTGCCAAACGCTCGGCGTTCCTCACTATGTGCTGAACCTCGAGAGCGCGTTCGGGCGCGACGTGGTCGACGACTTCGTCCGCGAATACGCCGAAGGTCGGACACCGATCCCGTGCGTTCGCTGCAACACGTTCACGAAGTTCCGCGATCTCGTCGCCAAAGCGGACACGATCGACGCACGGTGGATCGCGACCGGGCACTACGCACGCGTCGAGAACGGAGTACTGCACCGCGGACTCGATCACACCAAGGACCAGTCGTACTTCCTCTGGGGCATAGATCGCGGCGTGCTCCAGCGCATGATCCTGCCGGTCGGCTCGCAGACCAAGGCGCAGACGCGCGCCGTGGCGCATCGGCTTGGCCTCGAGGTCGTCGCCGAGAAGCGGGAAAGCCAGGACATCTGCTTCGTTCCCGACGGCGACCACACGAAGGTGATTCGTCAGCGCCTCGGCGCCGACGCTCCGTCGCTCGCCGCCGGACCATTTCTTCTCTCCGACGGAACCATCGTCGGCACACACGACGGCCACGCGCGTTTCACGATCGGTCAGCGGCGAGGAGTACCAGGCGGATTCCGCGAGCCAATGTTCGTCATCGACATTCGGCCGGCGGATCGAGCGGTCGTCATCGGACCACGCGCCGAGCTGCTCGGCCGCGGGCTGACGGCTCGCCACATCAATTGGCTCGTCGACGCTCCATCTGTGGGCGCTACACTCGCTGTCCAGGTCCGACACCGCGCGCCCACCGTGCCTGCGACGATCGTGCGACTGGACGCCGACGAGATCGAGATCGCGCTCGATGAGGCAGTCGCGGCGATCACGCCCGGGCAGTCGTTGGTGCTCTACGACGGCGATCGAGTGCTCGGGGGCGGAGTTATTGAGAACGGGAAGCGACAACTTCCAGTTCGAGCAGCCTGAAGTACTGACGGCGCAAACTGCGACAGCGCGTCTGCCGAACGGCGCGCCTGCCGAACAGCGCGACTGCCGAAGGGCGCGACTGCCGACCGGCGCATGCGCCTGCGGCGGAGGGGGATGCCAAGTTAACCACTAGCGGCGTCCCGCTTGTCGTCGTCTAGCTCAGGGTCCATCGTGTACTCCTCACGAAGCAACGATGAGAGCATTCTAATGATCGCGACAAGGCGATTGCGAAGGCGCCAGTACTCGGTTCTGGCGATACGACTCGACGCGTAGTTCGCGCGCAGATGGCGAATCGTCTCTTCGGCCTCGCCGCGAGAGACGCGGAGTTTTTGATCGCGTTCGGGGCCAGGCCCACGCCCAAAACCTTCCGAGATATTTGCGCCGATCGATTGCGCCGCCTTGCGCAGTTGGTAGACGTGAATCAACCGTCGTGGATGGCTATCGATGAGGCGATTGATCTCATCCGCGATGAGGTCCGACGCGTCGAGTACAGCGAGGTTTCGATGGTTTGCCATGCCCGAGAGTACAGACCATGCGGGCGGCCAACCTTACCGAATTCCCGCACCCGCCATCCCACCTTTTTCACATGCGCCGTTTGGCAGTCGCGCCCTTCGGCAGCCGCGCTGTTCGGCAGGCGCGCCCCTCGGCAGGCGCGCTGTCGCAGTTTGCGCCGTCAGTACTTCAGGCCAGACGCCTCCGCGAATTCTTTCATTGCTTTTTCCTGCTCTTCCGTGAGCTTCTCCGGAACTCGCACCTGAACTTCGACGATCAGGTCGCCGCGCTGATCGTCCCGCTTGATCCCCTGTTGGCGCACCCGGAAGCGCTTTCCGTTCGCCGTGCCCGCTGGGATCTTGATCGTGACTTTCTTTCCGTCGAGCGTCTTGACGTTGATCTTCGAGCCGAGCGTCGCCTGTGCGATGTTGATCGGCACGGGAGCGACGACGTCGAGCCCTTCGCGACGGAAGAAGCGGTCCGGCTCGACCTGGAACGTGATCAGCAAGTCGCCCGGCGGACCGTTGCGATTGCCGCGCGCGCCCTGCCCCTTGAGCCGAATCTTCGTTCCGCTGTCGACGCCCTCGGGGACGGTGATCATCACCTTTTTCTTGGAGCGAACTTCGCCGGAGCCGCCGCAGGTCGGGCATCGTTCGCTCGGGACCGTTCCCTTACCGAGGCACATCGGACACGGACGCTGAACGGCGAAACCGCCCTGACCGAACGAGATCGTTCCTCGCCCCTGACATTCGGGACACGTGGAGACCTTCGCGCCAGGCGCTGCTCCTGATCCGTGACACGTCGGGCACTCTTCGTTCACCTCCAGCTCGATCGGCACCTTTCCGCCGAGAGCCGCCGTGCGGAACGGGATGGCGAGCTGTGACTCGACGTCCTGCCCGCGCTCCGGACCTCGAGATCGCGCGTTCCGTGCGCCGCCCGCGCCGCCCCCGAACATGGAGCTGAACAGATCACCGAGTCCGCCGAGGCCCACGTCGCCGAGATCCTCGAAGCGGAATGACTGACCGCCGGGACCAAAGGGCGCACCGGCGCCCGGCTGAGTACCGCCGCGTCGCTGGGGTCCGCCGCCGAAGCCACCAAACGCGCCGAGTTGCCGCATCTGGTCGTACTGCTTTCGCTTGTCGGCGTCGCCCAATACCTGATACGCCTCCGAGATCTCCTTGAAGCGCTCGGCGGCTTTCGGGTCGGAGGCGTTTTTGTCGGGATGGTGTTTCGCGGCGAGCTTGCGATACTGCTTTTTGATCGCGTCCTGCGTCGCGGACGCCGGAACACCGAGGACCGAGTAATAGTCCTTCGTCTGGGCCATATCAGTCAGTACGTGCTCAGCCGTTCCACTGCTTCACGACGACGCGCGCGGGACGAAGGAGTTGTCCGTTGAAGCGGTATCCGGCCTGATAGACCCGCGAGACGACATGGTCGTCCTCCGGAGAGAGAGCCGGTTCGGTGGCCACCGCTTCGTGCACCGTCGGATCGAACGACTGATTCACGGGGTCGATCATCTCGAGGCCCGCGCCGGTGAGAGCCTTGAGGAGCTTTTTTTCCACCATCTCGACGCCCTGCACGATCGTGGCGGCGTCGGTGGTCGCGGGATCGACGTGTGCGAAGCGGGCGAGATCGTCCAGGCCATCGATCAGTTGTTTGACGAGATCGGCCTGTGCACGCGCAGTCTGCTCGCTACGCTCGCGCGCCGTGCGCTTGCGATAATTGTCGTACTCGGCGGCGAGGCGGAGGTAGCGGTCTTGTTGCTCGGCCAGCCGCTTCATCGCTCCCCCTGCCGCCCCCGGCGGGTCATCGACGTCGTTCGTCGCGCTGTTGCCGTCGACGCCCGTAGCGTCGGCCTCGGGAGCGGGCGGCTCGGCCGGCGAAGCCTCATCGTACGACGAACCGTCTCTCGCACCGCGAGCGAAGGCGTCCGCTGAATCGGGGGCGCCGCTTTCGGCAGCTGGATCGAACTCGTTTTTGTCGTGGCGCTTCTTCATCGCTGAATGTTGGTGATGCCAGGGGTGGGGTGCAACGGCTATGCCCCCTTACGGCTGCCGTTCCGGCAGCGCGTTGGGCCGGATCAGACGACGCCGGAGAAACTCCAGCGTCCATTGTGCGGCGCGTTCGCGGATTTCGTGGCGATCTCCCCACAATCGGAGCAGCTGAGCTTCGACCACACCGTCCACGTCTGTTCCCATCCAGACGGTGCCGACGGGCTTTTCGGGCGTTCCACCGTTCGGTCCAGCGATGCCCGTGATGGATAGCCCAATTCGCGCTCCGGTCGCGTCACGCGCCCCGCGCGCCATTTGTCGCACGACTTTTTCGCTCACCGCACCGTGCTCGCGAATCGCGCCTTCCTCAACCGCGAGCCGCCGGATTTTGATTTCATTGTCGTAGGCGATCACACCGCCGAGCATCACGTCGCTCGCGCCGCTGATCGCGGTGAGCCGCGCTCCGAGTAACCCGCCGGTGCAGCTTTCAGCGACGCCGATCGTCAATCGTCGCGCACGACAGAGCTCCAAGACGATCGCCGCGAGATCATCGTCCCCTTCGCCGTACATCCACTCGCCGGCGGCCTCGCGTAGTCGCGCGGCTGCTCGCGAGAGAGTTCCGTCGGCGACTTCCGGTGGTACATCGCGAACCGTGAGTCGAAGGTCGACGCCGGCGATCGAAGGGAGGTATGCCAGCGTCACGCCCAATGGACCCGCGCCGCGCTCCATCGTCTCGATATGCTCGGCGAGCAACGACTCGGCGATACCCGTTGTGCGAATCGTGACTGACTGGACGACGGTATTCCCCGTGATGCGTTCCTTGATCCGCGGCAGGAGCGTGTCGGCAAGCATGCCGCGCATCTCACGGGGCACACCCGGCAGCATCGCGACCCACCGGCCGCGCTCGTCCTCGAGCCAGATGCCGGGCGCCGAACCGTGACGATTCTCCAACTTGACCGCTCCCGCCGGCAGCATCGCCTGAGCGCGATTGGTTGCCGGCAGCGGACGATTGAATCGGTTTCGCCACCGCTCTTCCATCCAGGCGAGGTGCGGCTCGTCGAGGACCATCTCGCGTCCGAACAGCGCGGCGATCGATGGTTTGGTCAAGTCGTCGGACGTCGGTCCGAGGCCGCCCGTCGTGATCACGCCTTCGCTCCGCTCGAGCGCGTCGGCCACGGCGCGCGCGATCGCTGTCGCGTCGTCGCCAACTGTCGTGCGTCGCGCGATATGAACGCCGATCGACGCCAGCGCGCGCGCGAGGTGCGCGGCATTGGTGTCGATCGTAAAGCCGAGCAGCAGCTCGTCACCGATCGTGATGACTTCGACGGTCGAGCGATTGTGATTTGGAGGAGCGCTCACTGCCAATTGGTCACTTCGAGGGCGACGCGGCGAAGACACTTCCGAAGCTTCGCAGGTAGAGCACGAGCGAGTAGATCGTCAGGATGACCGCCGCCGTCATCATCAGCGTGCCGACGATGCCGTTGAAAAGCGCGAAGCCGTGCCACGCGGTGTTGTTCCACTGCTGCGCGGCAGCAAGTGTGGCCGCGAAGAACCAGAAGTACGCGGACCCCTGCCAGATCAACTGAAAACCCGTCTTCCACTTGGCCGGCCCGATCGCCGCGATCACCACGCCTCGACGCGCGGCCATTTGTCGGAACACCGTCATGAACAGCTCGCGGCCGAGCACCACGGCGACGATCCAGAAGGGCAAGCCGACGCGTCCCCACGGCGTCTCGAACGGGAAGTCATCGGCGAGGAGATACATCGGCACGAAGGTGCCGATGAGCAGCGCCTTGTCGGCGAGCGGATCGAGCAGCCGGCCGAGGTCGGTCTCCTGTTTTCGCGAACGAGCCAGCTTCCCGTCGATGTAGTCGGAGATGCCCGCGATCGTGAAGAGCACGAACGCGACTAATCGCAGCCGCCACGAATCCGAGAACGGCAGCACCGCGATTAGCGGCGTAATAACGATCCGCCCGACGGTCAGTGCGTTCGGGAGGTTCATGGCGCGGCGCGATGGTCGAGCTGGCTGGTCATGAGACTCTAGCCAGAAGCTAACACGAGGGGGACTACGCCAGCGACTTCAATACCAGCTTGCTGACCGCTTTCAGGGTCTCGAAAACACCCTCGCCGCTGACCGCCACCGCTTCGAGGTAGGGCGCTCGCTCGATCCATTCGCCCGTCGGCAGCTGCTCGATGAGTTGTTCGCCGGGGTGCGTCGGGTCGGGTAGCGGGCGCATCCGCGCCGGATCGCTGACTTCCCAGCCGGGATTCAGCGCCGCCTGCAACTCCCGGATCGAAGCCGCGTTGGGCAGGTCGCGCTTGTTGTACTGAATGAGGAACGGCATGGTCGTGAGGTCGTACCCATACTCGGCCATGTTGTCGTACAGGTTCTGCATGGCCTCCTGGTTCGCCTCCATGCGCTCGACCTGCGAGTCGCCGACGAACACGATGCCATCCACGCCTTTCAGAATCAGTTTGCGGCTCGCGTTGTAGTACACCTGCCCCGGCACGGTGTAGAGATGGAACCGCGTCTTGAATCCGCGAATGGTTCCGAGGTCCACCGGGAGAAAATCGAAGAAGAGGGTGCGCTCGGTTTCCGTGGCGAGCGAGATGAGCTTCCCGCGCGTGTCGGGCTGCACCTTGCCGTACACGTGCTCCAGGTTCGTAGTTTTGCCGCCGAGGCCTGGGCCGTAGTACACGATTTTGCAATTGATCTCGCGCGACGCATAGTTGATCATCGACATGGCTGCGTCTCCTACTGAAACAGCTTGTCGATTTCGTCGTCGGCCCCGGCGAGAATGTTCGGCACCGCGTCGGCGCTGCCGCCACGGGAGAACACGATCTCGAACAACTGGGTGAGCTCGACGACTGTCTGTCGCATCTTGATTCGCACGAGACCGAGCGTGGTTCGGCTGTCGAACAACACGACGAGGATGACGCGGCGCGCGACGTCCGCGAGGTACATCGACTCCTTTTCGCCCTGATGAAAGAGTGAGTTGAAATCGTTCTCGCCAATCAGCTTCGCGAGCTGGTCGTTGGCGCTGAAATCGGCGGCGGTGAGCGTGGCGAACGCGGTCGGATCGAAATCAGGGCGTTGGCCGACGGTGGCAACGAGCTGGCCGGTGCGATCGACAATCAGTGCACAGCGTGCGTTGCAGTCCGCGAGGAATCGCTCCAACGCCTTCGTGATCGCGCCAAAATCGTCTTCAGTAAACGACCAACTGGCTGCGCTCACGGGCGGGGACATGTGCTGTCGGATTCCTAGTCGAAGTGGTCGTGCATTCGGCGAAGGAGTCGTTGTGCGCGACGCCTCAGCGTCACGTCGCGTTCCCAGCCGATGTAGTCAGTGAGGATGCGGGCCGTTTCGAGCCCTGGTTGTCCATGGAGATACCCGAGGGCGGCGAGCCGCCGAACGGGACTCTTGCTGAACAACTCACGGCGCGACCGCCGGATCTGCGTGCTCCAGACGACGGCCCCCAGTACTAGACCGCCAAGGAAGCCCGCCGTCACCGCTCTAGGGTGAATCCTGGCAGTCACATGGACCGCCGTGCCGCGAGCGCCTGGGCAATCGTCACACCATCGGCGTATTCCAGGTCTCCGCCCACGGGCAGGCCCCGCGCGATGCGGGTCACAGCCACCCCATGCGGGACCAGCTGGCCCTGGACGTAGAGGGCCGTTGCCTCGCCCTCGAGGCTCGGGTTGGTGGCAAGGATCACCTCACGGACCGTGCCCGCTGCCGCGCCAATCCGCTCGACCAGCGGCACGATCGTCAGGTCGGACGGACCGACGCCGTCCAGAGGCGACAGTCGGCCGCCAAGGACGTGGTACAGACCCCGGAACTCCCCCGCGCGCTCGATAGCCCCGATGTCCGACGCCTGCTCGACGACGCAAATCGTCGTCGCGTCCCGGCGAGGGTCGCGGCAAATGGAGCACACGTCGTCCTCCGTCAGGTTGAAGCAACGCGTGCACGGACGCACGCGCTCGCCGAGCGTGAGCAGAGCCTGGGCCAGCCGGCGGCTCTGGTCGACGGGTTGCCGCAACAAATGATAGGTGAGCCGCAGGGCGGTCTTTCGGCCAATACCCGGAAGGCGCGACAGCTCAGTCGCCAGATCCTCGATCGCCGACATCGAACCGGGCTTAGAAGGGCAGCTTGAACGGGAGATTGAGGCCGCCGGTCACCTTGCCCATGTGCTCCTGCGCGGCCGCTTGGGCTTTCTGCTGCGCGTCGGCGACGGCGACGACCACGAGGTCTTCCAGCATCTCGATGTCGCCGGGGTTCACGACGCTGGAATCGAGCTTGATCTTCTTGATCTGCCCGGTGCCGTTCACGTCGGCCGTGACCATCCCGCCACCGGCGGAACCCGAAACGGTGATCTGCTGAAGCTCTTCCTGCACTTTTTGAAAGCGATCCTGCATGTCCTTCGCCTGCTGCAGGATCTTCATGAAATCGGCCATGGGATCGGTTGTAAGAGGCTTGGGGCTGCTCGGCCGCCGCTCAAAAGCTATCGGGCGTCGCGCGGCGCGGGCTAGTCCGCGACGTCTAAATCGAGCGCGTCGATGGCGGCGCTCAGCACGGGATCCCGGCGCTTGAGGGACGCGATCCGCTCGGCCCGCACCATTTCATCGGTCAGACGCTTGGGAGGCGCCGCCGGCGCCGAGTCCTGTCGCCGGAGATCAGCGCGCGTGATGCCGTCGAACCACTCGCGGAGAGCGCTGACAACGTCGGTGCGAGCGGTGTTGATGGCGTGCGCGTAAATGTCGTTCGGCTCGTCCAGCTCGATCGCGACGACGCCGTCCGCCGTGACGGCGACGGCGCTCGCATGCATCAGCGCCGTGGCCAGCATCGGCTTGCCACCCGAGCGCATTCGTTCGACGAGGTCGTCCCATCGGCCGACGATCTTCGCCAGCTCCAACGTCTCGCGCTCCACACGCTCCGCGCGTTCCACTCGCGCTTGCGGGCGCGGCTCGACAACCGGCGCCGGCGTGGCGCGAAGCGCGGAGCCCTCTGTCCGAATGTTCGTCTGTGCGTCGCGTCGAACTTGGCCCGGGGGCTCGGCAACCGGCGCCCCGCTGCTCACGCCGCGTCGAACACCTGATCCTCCCGAACCCGTTGGCGGCGCACCACTCGGCGCTCCGGCGCCGATCGAGCGCAGTACGTCCTCGAGCTCCACCGCGCGATCCAAGAGCGCAAAGCGCACAAGCAGCGTTTCGAGCAGAAGCTGCTGTTGCCCGCTCTTCCGGAATCGCGGTTCGAGCTCACCAACCGACTGGAGCATTCGAAGGAGATCCGCCGCCGCGAACCGTTGGCGACGCGCCTCGAGCTCGGCGCGCGCGTGCTCCGACAAATCGGGCGCGCCGCCGCCGAGCACGATGGCCAACTGCGCGCGCAGCAGATCCGCCAGACCGGTGAGAAAGAGCGCGAAGTCGATTCCCGACTCCGCCAGGCGCGCGACGAGCGGAAAGACGTCGGCGGCGCGGCGGTCGGCGATCAGATCGAGCACGGCGATGAGCTCGTCCTCGGGGACGAGGCCGAGCGCCTCGCGCACGCGTTCCGCGGTCACGCGTCCGTCGCCCATCGACAGGACCTGGTCCGTGATGCTCAGCGCATCGCGCATCGATCCGTCGGCGGCGCGACCGATCGCCGCCAACGCCTCCGGCTCGCTCGCGATCTTTTCTGCGCCAAGCACGCGCGAGAGTCGGTCCCTGATCTCCGCGGGTCCGATCCGTTTGAAGTCGAAGCGCTGCAGCCGGCTCAGTACAGGCGCGGCCGACTGCGCGATCTTTTGCGGTTCGGTCGTCGCGAAGACGAAGACGACGCGCGGCGGCGGTTCCTCGAGAATCTTGAGCAGCGCGTTCCATGCTTCACGCGTGAGCATGTGCGCTTCGTCGACGATGTACACCTTGTAGCGTTCGTCGCCCGACGGGGCGTACATCGCGCGCTCGCGGAGCTCACGCGCATCGTCGACGCCGCGGTTCGACGCCGCGTCGATCTCGACGACGTCGAGACTCGCGGAGCCTCCCCAAATCCGGCGACAGGAGTCGCACTCGCCACATGGCTCGCCGTCGAGCCCCGGATCGCCGCGACGTTCGCAATTCAGCGCCATGGCGAGCACACGCGCGAGTGTCGTCTTGCCCACGCCGCGCGGCCCGCAGAGGAGATAGCCGTGCGCCACGCGCCCGCGCGCGATCGCGCTCTTCAACGTCGACGCGACGTGCGACTGCACGGCAACGTCGGCGAAGCGCTTCGGGCGATATTTGCGGGCGAGAGCGAGAGACATGACGGCGGGCGAACGAAATCGGGCTGGGGGCCGGGGCTGGCAATTTACCGCGCCGAAACGTGCGCGGCCATGAACGGCATGAACTGAAAGAAAAACGCGGGGATGCCGCTCCATCGAGCGCATCTCCCGCGTAAGTACCCCAGGTCTGACGAAGCGACATCAGACACCTCATACCGCTGCTACCTTCGGGGTCCTGACGGAGTTAGAAGGCTGACGCCCTCCGGGACCTGGGGCACCAAGTAAGTTAAGCGGATCACCGGCCGGTTCAAGCGAGCCCTTCACGGAGGAGAACGAATGGCCGCGACCAAGCGCCGCGTCAAGAAACGAGCAAAGCGAGCCCGCCCCAAAAAATCGGCGCCGAAATCGTCGACGGCGAAAAGAAAGCCCGCTGCGAAAAAACATCCGACGAAAATCCCGCCCTCGCTCGCCGCCGTCGAACGACTGCGACGCATTTGCCTCGCGTTGCCGGAAACCGCCGAGGTGGAAGCTTGGGGGGAGCCGACCTTTCGCGTGAAGGGGAAGATCTTCGCCATGCACGCGACGTCCGGCACGCATCACAGTCCGGAACGGCCGGCCGTCTGGATCCTGTCCGTCAGCGTAGAGCAGGACTTCGTGGTTCGCGCGCGGCCGGACCGCTACTTCAAACCGCCGTACGTTGGGCCAAGCGGCTGGATCGGCGCGTGGCTCGACCAGAATCCGCCGTGGAACGAGATCGAGGAGCTGCTGCGCGACGGCTGGCGTCGTCGTGCGCCCAAAAAAATCGCTGCGCTGCTCGGCGATTAACGACGGCTCAGTTCCACTTCAATCCGCGCAGCTGGTCGAGATTCAGGTTACCGCCGGAGAGGACCGCCACCACGCGCGAGCCGGGCGGCAGTTGCACCAGCCCGTGAAGCAGCGCTCCAACCGGCGCCGCAGCCGCTCCTTCGACCATCAGCTTGCAGCGTTCCATTACCCAGATCATTGCCTCGAAGATCTCGCGGTCCGGCAGCGTCACGATCTCGTCGACGAAACGCTGCACGACGGACAGATTCAGCTCGCCGACACGACGCACGCGGAGGCCATCGATGATCGTCTGGCAGTCGATCGTCTCCAACTTCCCCGACGCGACCGATCGCTGCATCGCCGGTCCGTCCGACGACTCGACGCCGATCACGCGCACCTTCGGGTTGTGACTCTTCAGCGCCATCGAAACGCCGGAGATCAACCCCCCGCCGCCGATCGGCACCACAACGGCGTCCACCTCGGGCCAGTCCTGCGCGATCTCGAGGCCCAGCGTGCCCTGCCCCGCGATGAGTTGTGCGTCGTCGAACGGGTGCACGTAGGTCAGCCCTTCGTTTCGCACGAGCTCCTTCGCCTTCTCGTTCGCCTCGTCCCAGATGGAACCGTGCAACACCACCTCCGCCCCATATCCTTTCGTCGCGGCGACCTTGGCCGGCGTTGCGTTTTCCGCCATGCAGACCACGGCGCGAATCCCGTGAATCTTGGCGGCCAGCGCGACGCCCTGCGCGTGGTTGCCCGCCGATGAGCACACGACGCCACGTCGCTTCTCGTCGTCCGACATCAACGCGAACTTGTTCAGCGGTCCACGGATCTTGTACGACCCGACGCGCTGGAACATCTCAGCCTTGAGTCGAATGTCGTAGCCGGTGGCGTCGCTCAGCTGCCGCGAAGTCAGGAGCGGCGTGCGCTTGATGTGCGGCGCGATCCGCTCGCGCGTCTCGACGAAGTCCTTGAGGGTCAGAGTCAGCATGACGCTGACGTTAACTGGCGGCTGGCTACTCGGCTACTCGGCTACTCGGCTACTCGGCTACTCGGCTACTCGGCTACTCGGCGGCTCGGCG
>DATMHK010000233.1:0-49761 GCA_035554995.1 Gemmatimonadaceae bacterium | reverse complement strand
CAGACGGCCCGTGTCGTGTCGCGGGGGGACGCGCGGAGCGTGCTCGCGCTGCCCGGGTTCGCCAATCGCGGCGAGATGCTCGTGCACAACCATCCCTCCGGCCTGCTCGAGCCGTCGGACCCGGATCTCGATGTGGCCGCGCGGATCCACGACGACGGCATCGGCTTCGGCATCATCGACAATGCCGTCTCCGATCTCTACGTCGTCGTCGAGGTGCCGGCGCGCGCCGAATTGGCGCCGCTGGAGTTCTCGTCGGTCGACGACGACCTCGGGCCCGAAGGCGTTATCGCGCGGAATCTCACGCGGTATGAGGATCGTCCGAGCCAGCGCGCGATGGCCGTAGAGATCGCGCGGCTCTTCAACACGGGCGGCGTCGGACTTCTCGAGGCGGGAACCGGCGTCGGCAAGTCGCTCGGCTATCTCGTTCCCGCGCTGCGCTGGGCCGCGGCGAACGGCGAACGGACCGTGGTGTCGACGAACACGATCAACCTCCAGGAGCAGCTCGTCGGCAAAGACCTGCCGTTCCTCGCCAAAGCGCTGAGCGATCAGCCGGTGCGATTCGCGCTGCTCAAAGGATGGCGCAACTATCTTTGTCTGCTGCGTCTTCGCAACGCGCGGACGTCTGGCAACGCGCTGTTCGACGACGGCGTCCAGCAGGAGATCGAGACGATCACCGAGTGGTCGGAGCGAACGCGCGACGGATCACTCAGCGATCTCACCATCACGCCGCGCGCGGAAGTGTGGGACGAAGTCGCGGCCGAACCGGATCTGTGCCAGCGGGCCCGCTGCGAGCTGTACGACAAGTGCTTCCTGTTCAAGGCGCGCAAGGAAGCCGCCCAGGCAGACATCATCGTCGTCAATCATCACCTGCTGCTGTCGGACATCGCGGTGCGCCGCGTTTCCGGAAACTGGGGCGAGTCGGCGGTGCTTCCGGCCTACAACCGCCTCGTGATCGACGAGGGGCATCATCTCGAGGATGCCGCCGCGACACATCTTGGGTCGACCGTATCTCGGCGCTCTCTCACGCGACTGTTCAACCGACTCGACCGCCGCGGCAAGGGATTGTTGAACGCGCTCATCGCGCGCCTCGCGGCGTCGAACGATCTGCTCAGCGTCGCGAGTCTCGATCTCGTGATGACGCGGCTGCAACCCGCCGTCTACGCGGCGCGCGAGAAGAGCGGCGTGCTGTTCGACCTGCTCGACACGTTCCTGCGGGAAAGTGGCGAGGTGCAGCTGCGCCTCACCGAGGACTTTGCGGAACACCCAGTTTGGCGCGCGGGATTGCGCACCGCCTTCGGCGACACCCTCGGACAGATCGACCTGCTCGGCGAGGGATTGCAGCTCGTGCGCGAGCGTCTCGAGAGCGGAAAGCGTTCGGAAGAACTGATGCCGCTCCTCAACGAGATGCGCGCGGTCATTCGCCGGCTCCAGAATGCCGGCGACGGCGTGCGCCGCGCGCTCGATCCGGGCAACCGTGAGCCAACGGTGCGCTGGATCGAAGCAAAGGGACGAGACCGCGCGGTGAGCGCGTCGGCCGTGCCGCTCGACCTCGCGCCGATCCTTCGCGAAGATCTCTTCAAGCGATCGGTGACGACGGTCGTCACCAGCGCCACGCTTGCTACGGATGGACGCTTCGATTTTCTCGCGACGCGTCTCGGGCTCGACGATCCCGAGCTCGAGCCGCGTACGGGCATCTTTCCGTCGCCGTTCAAGTATCGCGAGCAGGCGGTGCTGGCCGTGCCGAGCGATGCCCCGGCGCCGAACGTCGACGCGAGCGGACACTTCGCCGCGCTCGCCCGCATCACCATGGACCTCGCGACGGCGTCGAACGGCGGCATGTTCGTGCTGTTCACCAGCCATCGCGACGTACGCGCGATGGCGAGCGAGCTGCGAGGTCGGGGCGTGGAACGCCGCTGGCCGATCCTCGTGCACGGCGACGAATCGCGCGACGCGCTGCTCGGACGCTTTCGCGAATCCGGCGGCGCGATACTTCTCGGGACCTCATCGTTCTGGGAAGGCGTGGACGTGCCGGGCGACGCGCTGCGCGCTCTCCTCATCGCCAAGTTGCCGTTCCGCGTTCCGACGGAACCGATCACCGCGGCGCATTGCGAAGCGATCAGCGAACGGGGCGGCGACCCGTTCGCCGATTACATGCTCCCACACGCCGCGCTTCGACTCAAGCAAGGATTCGGTCGCCTTATCCGCACGAACCTCGACCGCGGCGTCGTGGTGGTGGCGGACCCGCGTGTCGTCACCAAAGCGTATGGTCGCCGTCTGCTGGAAGGGCTTCCCCCCGCGCGTCGGATCGTTGGGCGATGGTCGGATCTATTGCCCGAGCTTCAGAGTTTCTACGACGCGGCGCGTAAATAGGATGTCGGCTCGTCGCGGTTCACCCTTCAATTACGCCGGATACACGTGAAGATCGTTTGCGTCGGTCGGAACTATCGCGAGCACGCGAAAGAGCTGGGGAACGAAGTCCCCAAGGAACCGCTAATTTTTCTTAAGCCGCAGTCGAGCGTCATCAAGAATGGCGACGCGATCGTGCTGCCGCCGCAGTCGAAACAGGTGGAGTTCGAGGGCGAGATCGGCGTGATCGTCGGCCGGACGCTGCGGCGCGCGACGAACACCGAGGCGCGGGGCGCCGTCAAGAGTGTCGTCGCCGTCAACGACGTCACAGCGCGCGATTTGCAACGTTCCGACTCACAGTGGACCCGGGCCAAGGGGTTCGATACGTTCTGCCCGGTCGGGGAGCCGGTTCCGGCGCCGGCCGATCTGTCCGATCTTACCGTGGTGACGCGCGTAAACGGGCAGGAACGCCAGCGCGCGACCGGTGCTGACATGGTATTTCCGATTCCCGACGTGCTCGCCTACGTATCGCACATCATGACGCTCGATCCGGGCGATCTGGTGCTGACGGGCACGCCGGCCGGTGTGGGGAAACTCTCACCCGGAGACGAGGTAGAAGTAGAGGTCGTGGGCCTTTCCCGCGTGCGTAACCCCGTGACGGACCTTCAGTGACGCCTCAGCCCGCTGGTCGATTTCGCACGTTGCCGGAGTATCCGCTGGCCACGATCCCGCAGAAGAAGCGGGAGCTGGCCGCGCGCGGCGTGGACGTGATCGATCTCGGGGCAGGGGACGCCGACCTCGCGCCGCCGCCGGCCGCGGTCGCGGCATTGGAGCGCGCCGCCCACACGCCGGCAATGAGCCGGTATGGGTTTGGCTTGGGTCTGGTATCCTTCCGCGAGACGGTCGCCACCTGGATGACGAAACGGTTCGGCGTCCGCTTCGATCCGCTGACGGAGATCGTGCCGCTCATCGGCTCCAAGGAAGGCATCTCGCATCTCGCCCTCGCCTATCTCGAGCCGGGGCGCTACGCGATCATCCCCGAGCCCGGATACAACGCGTATCAGGGCGGGACGATGCTGGCGAGCGGCGAGCCGTACCGCTACGCGCTGCGGCCGCGCACCAACTTCCTCGTGGACCTCGACGAGATCCCGGAGAAGATCATCCGTCACACGCGTGTTCTCTATTTAAACTATCCGAATAATCCGACGGCCGCCGTCGCGCCGCGGGATTATCTCGAGAAGGTCGTCGCCAAGTGTCGCGAACGCGACATCTTATTGGTGTACGATAACGCATACTCGGAACTGGCCTTCGACGGCTACTGTCCGCCGAGCATCTTCGAGATCGACGGCGCGCGGGACGTAGCGATCGAGTTTCACTCGCTCTCCAAGACGTACAACATGACCGGTTGGCGCTGCGGCTGGGCCGTCGCGTCACCCCAGATCGCCGCCGTGCTCACCAAGGTGAAATCATTCACCGACACGGGAGCGTTCATGGCGATCCAGGCGGCCGGGGTCGCGGCCATCGAGAGCCACGACACCTTCGTGCCGGCCAACGTCGCCGTTTTCCAAGAGAGACGCGACGCCGCCGTGCGCGCGTTCCGTGAGGCGGGTTTCTCCTGCGAGACGCCGCGCGCCACGATGTATCTCTGGATCGCGCTCCCCGGCGAGATCCCGAGCGCGCTCTTCGCCGAGCGCGTCCTCGAGGAGGAAGGCGTCGTCGTCATGCCGGGATCCGGGTTCGGCGCCGGCGGCGAAGGCTTCTTCCGCATCTCGTTCGTCGTCGCGCCCGATCGTATCGCCGAAGCGGCGCGCCGCGCGGGTCGCGTGCTCGCGTCGATGGGAGCGGCGGTCGCATGAGGGCCACGATGTTCGGGCCGCGCAAACGACAGCACGCGCCGATCGCGTGGGCGATCGCCATTCACGTTCTCGTGATCGCGATGATCGCGTCGATCACGTTCCGCTACCCCATCCTCGATCTCCTCGGCCCGCGGCGGGCGGCCGATGTCACCGAGCGCATTCGCTACGTGGAAACGCGCCCCGCGCCGCGCCAACCGATCGGCAACGGGTCGAGCACGCCGAAAGAGCCGCCGAAGCGAGCGATCAAGCCCGCGCCGCTCCTCGCGCCGACACTGACGCCGACCGCGCTGCCGCCTGTCGCGCCACCGGCCGTGAGCGTTGGCTCAGTATCCGGAACGACTGGCGGAACAGGCGGCGCGCCGGCGGGCGTCGCTACCGGCGTCGAACCCGCGCTGCCCGATCCGCGCATCGAGCTGAGACCGAACTCGCTGCGACTCCCGCTCACGCAAGGGGAGCGGAACGACAGCGCTGTGAAGGCGATCTACGTTGCGTATCGCGAAGCGGAGATCGCCGCCGAGGAGCACAAAGGCCGTGACCCGCGCGACTGGACGTTCCAGCGCGGCGGGCAGAAGTACGGCATCGACTCGCAGTACGTCTACCTCGGCAAGTTCAAAATCCCCTCGATGATTCTCGCCGCGCTGCCGCTCAACTACGCCGGCGTCGACGGCAATCGCATCATTCAGGCGCGCAACTCGCAGTGGATCCAGAACGACATCTACATGCACTCGCAGGGGATGAGCGAGGACGACTTCCGCGCCGCGGTGCGTCGCATTCGCGAGCGCAAAGAGCGCGAGAAGCGCGAGACGGACGACAAGGACAAATCGGGCAAGCCGTCACCGATCGTTCCGTGACGCGCGCGGCTGAGCGATGGCTCAGCCGCCGAGTGGATTCACGGGTCCGTTGATGGCGTGCGATGGACCATTCGTCGGGCCATCGGTGAGCGCCGGCGCCTGTTCGAGCTGCTCCCAGAAGGGCCGATACACACCGCACACGACGCCCAACACCGCGAAATCTTCGTTCGGTGAGACGGCGAGCGCAGGCTCGTTCTCGTTGGCCGGCTGAAGCACGACGCGGCCGTCGTGATGCGCCAATGTCTTGATGGTTGCCTCGTCGCCTAGCCGCGCGGCGATGATGTCGCCGTCCTTCGGCGGGAGCGACGGGCTGATCATCACGAAATCGCCGTCAAGAATCCCGCGATCAATCATGCTGTCGCCTTTCACCTTCAAGAAGAACGTGTCGTTCGTCGGAAGAAACCGTCGATCGACCGTGATGAATCCTTTCCGATCTTCGGGAAGCACCGACGGCGTGCCGGCGTGTATCCGTCCGTAATACGGAATCGGCTGCGTCTGTCCGCCGCCGGAGAATCCGAGCAGTCGCACGCCGCGCGAGCGTGACTCGTCGCGTTCGATGTAGCCTTTGCGCTCGAGTGCGTGCAACAAATCGGACACCGTCTTCGTCGACTTGATGTGAAACTGCCGGGCGATGTCGCGGATGCTCGGCTGGTAAGTGTTCGCGGCGAGAAAGTCTATCATGTAGTGATAGACTCGTTGCTCGAGCTCCGTGAGCTGCTCTGACATTGGGCGAGGCCCCCGTCGGGAGGCGACCTCGACTCGCACGACGTTAGGCGAGATCGATGGTCGGCAGTGGCGCGTAAATGTACGTGTGCGTTGTAAACTCGGTCAACGATCTACAGACGTTCAATGGGCCAAACGTCTAAGAGCATTATCGACACGTTCGAGAGAACGTTGACGTCCGAGTAGCACGAGCACGTCAAAGATGCCGGGACTCGCCGACACGCCGGTGAGCGCAACGCGCAGCGGCTGGAAGATTTTCCCGGCGCCGACACCGATTCGCTCGGCGAGACGGCGCAGCTCGGGCTCCAGTGCGTCTGCAGTCCAGACTGGCGCCGATGTCAGTGCGTCGCGCGACGCGGTGAGAATTGTCTGAGTCGCCTCGCGATCCTTCCATCCTTTCGCCACCGCTTCAGCATCGTACTCCACAGTCTCGCTGAAATACGGAATCGCCTGACGAACGACGTCATCGAGTGTGCGCGCCCGAACTTTTAGCAGATCGATCAGCTGAAAGAGCCACTCTCGACGCGCGGTGAGCTCCTCCTCGCTCGCCAGTCCGGCAGCAAGGATCAGAGGGATCAGACGCGGTGCGAGATCTGACGCACTCGTCATGCTGAGATGCTGTCCGTTCATCCACTCGAGCTTCGTCATGTCGAAGATCGCCGCTTTCTTCGACAGTCCCTCGGTCGAGAACAGCTCGACCATCTGACGCACCGTCATTACTTCGACGTCGCCGCCCGGTGACCAACCCAGCAGTGCGAGAAAGTTGAGCATCGCGTCGGGAAGGATTCCCATGTGCTCGTAGTCGCCTACTGCCGTGGCGCCATGGCGTTTACTGAGTTTCTTCCCATCGGGACCATGGATCATCGGTAGGTGCCCGAACCGCGGAACAGACACCCCCAATGCTTCGTACAGCAGAATTTGCTTCGGCGTATTCGAGACGTGATCATCGCCGCGCAGCACGAGCGTAATTCTCATCGCGATGTCATCTGACACGACGGCGAGATTGTAGATGGGGGTGCCATCTGATCGGAGGATGATGAAGTCGCCTTCGCCGATGTCTTCGTTCGCGAAGGTGATCGTGCCGTGTACCAGGTCGTCCCACGACGTGCTGCCATCGGGCATGCGAAAGCGGACGACGAACGGCATTCCGCCCGACACGCGACGCTCAACCTCATCACGCGACAGGCGGTCACACCGCCGATCGTACTTGAACGCGTCACCCCGAGCCTTCGCCGCCGCACGCTGCTCCTCGAGCTCCGCGGTCGTGCAGAAGCACCGGTACGCCCGATTGGTTTCGAGCAACCGCTGGACGTCGGCCTGGTGCCGGGCGAGGTTCGCGCCTTGGTGCACGACCTCCTCGTCCCAGTCGAGGCCGAGCCACTTGAACCCTTCGAAGATCGCGCGGGTGCTCTCCTCCGTGCTGCGCGCCTTGTCGGTGTCCTCGATGCGCAGCAGGAATTGGCCGCCGTAGTGGCGGGCGTAGAGCCAGTTGAAGAGGGCGGTTCTCGCCCCGCCGACATGGAGATAGCCCGTCGGTGACGGTGCAAAGCGAAGGCGTTCCGGTGACATGACGTGCGATCGCGGGAGTGGCTGTAAGCACGAGAGCCCGCCGTTCGGCGGGCTCTCGGACGGGAAGGGAGGGATTCGAACCCTCGATACAGGTTTTGCCCGTATAACGGTTTAGCAAACCGCCGCCTTCAGCCTCTCGGCCACCTCCCCAACACCAGCCGTTGCATCGGCTTATGGGCGCTGGTTCGTTGCGCCGTCTATCGAAACTAAACCGGATGCGCATGAAGTTGAAGACCTGGCGACGCCATCGCTTAGAACAAGACGTCGGTGCCGATCGAGAAGGTGGTTCCGGTTTGACCGGCGAGATAGTAGCCGAAGAACGAGCTCGCGGGAGACTTGTCCACGTGCATGACGTGCAGGTTCAGCCGCCAACTGCGCGTGCCCGACGGGTAATAATTGAGGCCTCCGCCCAGTTCCCACGGGAATCGTCGAAACTGATCCGACACGTAGCCGCCGAATACATCGAGGTTCAGTCGTTTTGGCACCACCATGTAGCCCATTTCCGCCATGAAGCCGCGATCGTAGATCGACGTGAGCGGAAGCGGGGCGTCGGCGACGAAGTCGTTCAGCGTTCGGAAATAGAACTCGCTCTGAAACGCGAAGCCGCGGTACTTCGCGCCGGCGTCGATCGCCAGCTCGTGGTAGCTGAGGTTCTTCACCGTGACGCCCGGCGCCAAGGCGCCAAAGTCGAATGGATTGATGCCGTCCGACAACTTGACCTGGCTCGCGACGGGCGCCTGGTCGTCGGGCGTTCCACGAAACTCGCGGCTCGAGCCGCCCGAAACACCGAACTGCGTCGCGACGCGTGTGTGGTATTCGAGGTCGCCGAATCCATTGCGCGGGCCGAACTCACCGGTCGTCGGCTGCCACCGAAGGCTCCCGCTGTACGCGAGATCGCGGCTGTCGTTCGCCTGCACCTGGCCCAACTGGCTCAGGTTGTTGTTGACGGAAAGCGTGTAGAAGAGCCGCGGCGCGATCTCGCCCGTCACGAACGCGCCGGACGAAAAGCCGCCGCGGAAAAACTCTTCGACCATCAGGCGGTCCGACCCGGCCCAGAACGGCCACGAGCCCTGCATCGATCGCGCGGTGAGCGTGGGGACGATGCCGACGCCGATCACGAAATAGTTCGACGCGATGAACTGGACGTTGCCGAAGATCAGCGTTTGCTGCGTCGCGCCGAGCGACCATCCGGTGATGTTGTAGCGAAAGCGCGGATCGTAAAAGAACCCGGTCAGCCAGATCATGGTGCGCTGCCAGTTGAGCGAGTTCTGCAGGTTGCTTTGCCGGACCTGTCCCAGATGGTCGACGAAGGTCTGGCCGGCCGGCAGCTGGTTCAGGTACCGAAACAACCCGTACGTGCTGACGTTCAAGCTTCCGAATTTGGTCGAGATGATGTTGAAGCCCGTTCCGGGGGTGAATTCGCCCGCGATCGTATTCGGAAACCTGTATAAGGTGTCTTTGTTGACTGGAATCGGATCAGCGTCCTGAGCGGCGGCGCTCGTTGCGCCGAGCGCCGCGCCGGCCGCGATCGCGACGACGAGACGCATTCTTCGCATCGCGCAACGCGGTGTGTTCATCGCAGTCTCTGCCGTAAGTGAAGCGTTAGTGAAGACGGATGATTCGCGCGGACACGACCGCGAACCATGCGACCTTCGACCAACACGGCAGTCGAGCACGCGCGGTACAACCAAGGACCAATGGAGCGCGTGCGCGGCGTTCAGCCAACTTGGCCGCCGTGTTCGCGATCTGCTCTTGCTCCGTGGTCATCAGGAAATGCTCATGGCGCGCCTGGTTCGGCGCGGCGACCGCCAGCGCGTGGCTGGCCGGGAGCGCGGTGGCGCAGGCGGGAGACGGCGCGGGGGTCGCGCTGAACGACGTGCACTTTCACTTGACGAACTACGTCCAGCGCGGCCCCGACATTCACGAATTTCTGAAGATGATGGGCGACAGCGTCGGCCGCGTCGCGCTGTTCGGCATTCCCCTGCAGCAGCAGTGGCGAGCCGACATCAACGGGAATCGCGCGCCGACCTACTACCTCCAGTCAGACGCGCCGCTCTACTACTACTCGTTCACCGACGCGTTCATCGCGATGCAGTACCGGTCGCTCACGCCGGCGCAGCAGGGGCGGTTCGACCCGATGATCACGGGATTCAACCCGGGAGACATCTACGCGGCGGATCACATTCGTCGCGTCCTGAGCGTCTTTCCCGGCGTCTTCACCGGGATCGGCGAATTCACGATCCACAAAGAATTCGTTTCGGACAAGGCCGACCCCGGGCCGGCCAGCCTGCTCAACCCCGCGCTCGACAGTGTGCTCGCCACGGCGGGTGACATCGGTCTCGTCGTGCTCATCCACAACGACATGGACGTGCCGTTCGCGTCCGACACGACGTACCCGGCGTATCTCGACGACATGAAGGCGCTCGTCCGCCGACACCCGGGAACGACGATCATCTGGGCGCACACCGGCGTCGGACGCGTGGCGCGGCCGGTCAAGCATCACGCCAAGGTGCTCGAGGTCATGCTCGCCGACCCGGCATACAGCAACCTGTACTTCGATATCTCGTGGGATGTCGTCGCCAAGTACTTCGTCAGCTCGCCGGACGCGCTGCAGGCGGCCGTGGCGCTGATCAATCGATATCCCGATCGGTTCTTGTTTGGAACGGATGCGCTCTCGCCGCGCGATGCGGCCGCGTACCTGACCACGGACAATCTGTACGCCCCGCTGTGGGCGGCGTTGTCACCCGACGCGCGCGCAAAGGTGCGCGTCGGGAATTACGAGCGGCTGTTCGACACGGCACGGCGCAAGGTGCGCGCGTGGGAAGCCGCGCATGCGAAATGAGGAGGCTGTGATGAGTACCGGTGCATCAACCCGCGCGGCGGCCCGGCGAACCGTCGCCGTCGTCCTCCTCGCCTGGCTCGGCGCGGGCGTTGCGGGTGCCCAGGGAACCACGCGAGACACGACGCCCAAATTCGACATTTACGGCTTCGGTCAGGGCGACTTCGTCATCGACTTCAAGCGCAACGACCCGGCCTGGTTCGATGTGAATCGGCCGTCGAAGCTGCCGTCCAACCCCGATGAGTTCGGGGCGAACGGCCATTCGTATCTCAGCCCGAGGCAGAGTCGCTTTGGCGTGAGGGCGACGTTCCCCACTCGTCGCGGCGACGTCTTCGCCAATTTCGACTTCGACATGTTCGGAGTCGGACGCGACGCCGGACAGACGACCATTCGACTGCGCCATGCCTATGGGAAATGGCATCAGGTGGGCGGCGGACTGCTCGAGAGCACGTTCATGGACCTCGACGTCTTCCCCAACATTCTCGAGTACTGGGGACCGAATGGTATGATGTTCTTCCGGAACACGCAGGTGTTCTGGGAGCCGATCGATGATGCCAAGCACTACGCGAAGATTTCCATCGAGAATCCGGGTGCGAGCGCCGACGCCGGCAACTTCGCCGGCCGCGTCGAGCTGTCGAACGTCTTTCCCCGTTTTCCTCTGCCGGATCTTGCCGCCGCCTACAAGCTGACGACCAGCTGGGGCTACATCCGTGGCGCCGGCATCCTGCGTGACATCCGCTGGGACCAGGTTCCAACCGATACGTTCGATCTCAGCGGTCGTGTCACCGGCTGGGGTCTCAACCTCAGCTCGAACGTCAAGTTCCTCGGCAAGGACGTGATCCGGCTCCAGTTCACCTACGGCGCCGGCATCGAGAACTATTTCAACGACGCGCCGATCGACGTCGGCGCGGAGGCGAACTTCGGGAATTTCCGGACACCGATTACCGGCAAAGCGTTGCCCGCTTTCGGAGCGTCGACCTATCTCGACCACAATTGGAATCCCCGCGTGACGACAGCCATCGGATGGTCGATGGTGAACATCACGAACAGCGACTTGCAGACGCCCGCGGCATATCACAACGGTCAGTATGCCAGCGTCAATCTGCTCTGGACGCCGGTCACGAACGTCTTGATGGGCGGCGAGTTCCAGTACGGCCGTCGGCTCAATAAGTCCGACGAGTTCTCGTTCAACGACTACCGGCTCCAATTCTCGTTCAAGTACAGCTTCTCGCAGCATTTTGGAGGACAGTGATGGACAGACGTGGAACGTTCGTCAGCGCGCGTCGCGCGATGATCGCCGGCGCCATGATCATCGCCGTGTTCGCCGCGCCCTCGGTCGCTCAGGCGACGAAGACGCAGCGCGCTGCTCAAACCGCGGCGAGAACCGCGTCGGGCGTACTCGCCCCGGCCGACATTCAGCGCGCGTTGAACGCGGCGTACGACAAGTACAAAACCCTGCAGGAAGGAAAGAACGCCGACTACATCCCCGCGCTCGCCAAGGTCGATCCAAATCTCTTCGGCATCGCGCTCGTCACGCCCGACGGCCAGATCTTCACGGCCGGCGACACCACGAGCGAAGTCTCCATCCAGTCGATCTCCAAGGTCTTCACGCTCGCGCGCATTCTCCAGGACTCCGGTGACAAGGCCGTTCTCAAGAACATCGGCGTGGACGCCACGGGGATGCCCTTCAACTCGATCATCGCGATCGAGCAGAAGAAGGGCTTCGAGCAGAATCCGTTCGTCAATCCGGGCGCGATCACGGCCACTAGCATGGTCGGCGGAGGGAGCGCCGCCGAGATCTGGCAGAGAATCGCCGACACGTACGACGGCTACGCGGGTCGGAAGCTGAGCGTCCTCGAGGACGTCTATAAATCCGAAGCGGAGACGAATCAGCGCAACCGCGCCATCGCGTACCTCATGTACGCGTACGGCCACATCCACGACAATCCGCTCCAGGCGACGGACATCTACACGCGCCAATGCTCGGTCGGCGTGAATGCCCGCGACCTGGCGATGATGGCGGCGACGCTTGCCAACAACGGCGTCAACCCGGTCACCAAAAAGCGCATGCTCGACGTCGAGCACGTCCCAGGGTTGCTCGCCGTGATGTCGACCGCCGGATTGTATGACGACTCGGGTCAGTGGCTCTTCGCGACCGGCCTGCCGGCCAAGAGCGGGGTGGGCGGCGGATTGATCGCCGTCTCGCCGGGGAACTTCGGGATCGCGGTCATCTCGCCGCCTCTCGATTCAGCAGGGAACAGCGTCCGCGCGCAAAAGGCGATCACCGATATCTCGGCGGCGCTTGGTGGGAACCCGTACGCGGCCGGTCGAACGGCCACCGCGGCGGGTCGGGTGGGACCGCCACGGTGACTCGCCGACGGTATGGCCGGGCTAACGCTCGGCCATACCGACGCCCAGCGTGATGAACTTGAAGTTCCGCGCCCCGCCGCCCAGGTAATTGCCCGCGGCGGTCGTCGCGGTGAAACGCGCGGTGAAGACGACGTCGAGGTCTTCCATGATCGGCGTAACGACGCCGAGCTCCGGCGCGATCGCGAAGTGGAATGCCGAGCGTCCGATCGGATTCGTGACACCGAGCTGATAGTACTGCTGGGCGAATTGACCGCCCGCTCCCATACCCAGATAGAATCCGCGGCCAAGCGTCGGTCCCGGGTAATAGCGGCCGATTCCCATGATGGTACCGAGCAGCAGCTCCCGACTTTGCTGCCCCGTCACTGCGCCGGACGAGAACGTCGTCGTGCCGCGTGACTGGTTGAAGAAATCCTGCAGCCCAAGGCTCACACCGACGGATGTCTTCGGCTTGTATCGCCACTGTCCTTCCCAGTTCGCGCCGAACCAACTCGTGTTCGGAACGAAGTCGTGCGTGTCGCCAAGTGGAAAGGCAATCGCGTACGAGCCGACGTTGATGAACTCCGGCTCCGCGTCCTGTGCCCGAGCAGCAGCGACAGGCGCGCCGAGGATCACGGCAGCCAGCGTCGAGCTGAGCGCGAACTGTTTGATATTCATGGCAACTGCACCCTGGCCAGATATGGAGACTGCGCGAACCCCTGATCGATTCCGGCGAGCGCGCGCTCGGCCGTGCTCGCGGCGTTCGTTACGACACCGTCGACTCCGGCGGCCCAGAGCAGCGGAATAGTCTTGAGATCGACGTTTCTCGTCCGGCGATCGAGCATCGTGATGAGGACGGTGCCGGCCTGGAACGCGTATGGCACCGCGCCGCCGGGCACGCCCCAGGTCCAGCTGCCGTCGACGGCCAGTCCCCAATACGGCAGGTAGCCCCACGCCCCGAACCAATCGAAGTAGGCGACGCCGGTCTGAATGCGAGTCGCCGTGGCCACGAGGAGCACGACGTCCGGGTTGGCCGACGGACTCGTACCGACGTCCTGCCATCCGAACGCCACCATATGTGCGCGAACGTTGGCGATGATCTGCTGATCGAAGGCGTGGTCGAGCGTATTCGATCCCAGCGGGACTTCGATGACGGTATCGGGAAGCGCGAATGTACGCGCGCTGGCGAGCACCACCCCGTTGTCGACCACGGTGATGACGACGCCGGGCAGATCCGACGGAACGCTGTTGTAGTCGCTCGCGTAGCACGCCGGCATGAGCACCGCCGCTACGACGGTTGCGCCTAGCAACCTGACGAAATCTCTTGCCATCGGATCCGCCCGATTGGATTACACTGGTACGTTCTCGCAACCGTGCTTGATTTCGCAGTAGACGATGGGGGCACAGACGGCAGCCTGATCCAGCCGGACACGTCGGCGCGAGTTACCGCGAATCCACTTGTTACGTCGAAACGGCATGCTCGCGGGTCTTCGAAGCGAACGAATTCTTCACGTCGTGCTCGGCGCTGCCTGCGGATTTCTCGTCGCGATGGCGCTCGTCGTGGCGAGTCTGCCGATCCTGCCGGGGACGCACCTCGCTGCGACGTGCTTCGTCGCCGCGCTCCTTGGCGGTCTTATCGCCGCCTTTGTTCCCGTTCGATGGATCGCTGTGCTCGCCGCGGTTGTGGCCGTGCTGCTGTTCATGATCACCTTCACACCATTGACCGGCGGCCGGGTACACGCATGGATCCGTCGGGATCCGCCGCCGACCCACGTCCCGGACGCTGTTGTCGTGCTCTCGACGACGATCAGCGTGGACGGCCTGCTCGACGCGACGGGAACGACGCGACTCCTATCGGCGCTCGAGGCGATGCGGCAGACGCGCTCGCCCATGCTGGTGACCACACGCCCGAGTCAGACACTGCTCGCGTCACTGCCGGTCGCCATGCAGGACTATCGGCGGTTGATCGGCCTCGCTGGCGACACCAGCCGATGGCGCGTCGTCGGTCCCGTCGCGACGACGCACGACGAGGCGGTCGCGGTCTCGGCGCTGCTCGCTCCCGCCGCGACGCATTCGGTCGTCGTCGTGACGAGTCCAATTCACACGCGCCGGGCCTGCGCAACGTTCGAGGCTGTTGGTTTCTCGGTGACGTGTTGGCCGTCCGACGAACGACGCTACGCCTTGGAGACGTTCAGTGGGATCCGCACCAGGCTCGCCGCGACAGTCGACTGGATGTATGAGTCCGCGGCTGTGATCGAGTACCGTTGGCGCGGATGGATGCGCTGATCCGCTGAGTGCGCTCGTCCCGGGCGAGTAGCTTTCGGAGGCATGACTCATCCGATGATCGCACGCGGCCGACGGGATCCCGACGCGCCGCGCCCGCCGTTCAAAGAACGCATAGCCGCCCTCCGTCTCGTTCCGCGGCTGATCGGTCTGGTGTGGCAGACACACCGGGGCTACACCGCGCTCATGATCGTGTTGCGGCTGGTTCGGTCGGCCGTACCGGTGACCAACCTCTGGGTGGCCAAGCTCATCATCGACGAAGTCATCATGCTGACTCGCTCGGGAGGGGCGGGTGCGTCGCGCCATTTATGGACTCTCGTCGCGCTCGAGATGGGGATCGTCGTCGCGAACGAGCTGCTCGCCCGACTCTCCGGCCTCACCGAGGGATTGCTCGGCGACTTGTTCACGAATCGCGTGAGCATTCGGATCATGGAGCACGCGGCCACGCTCGACTTGCATCAGTTCGAGGATCCCAACTTCTACGATCACCTCGAGCGCGCCCGACAGGGAACCACGGGAAGGGTGGCGTTGCTCAGCCAAATCCTCGGCATGGCACAGGGATTCTTGACGCTCGCGTCGCTCAGCGTGGCGCTGGCGGCGCAGGCGCCGTGGTTGCTGGTGCTGCTCGTCGCCGCGGTCTTGCCGAGCTTCCTCGGCGAAACGCACTTCGCGCACATGTCGTACTCGCTGCTCTTCCGCTGGACGCCGCAGCGACGTCAGCTCGATTACGTGCGCTTCGTCGGCGCGAGTGATCGCACGGCGAAGGAGGTTCAGCTCTTCGGGCTCGCGCCGTGGCTCATCAACCGATACAGAACGCTGTCCGAGCGGTTCTACGCGGAGAATCGCGCGCTGGCGATTCGCAAGTCGTTCGTCAGTTCCGCGTTGTCGCTGATCGGGACGCTTGGCTACTACGCGGCGTACGTCGTTGTTCTCGCGCGAGCGGTCGCCGGGACGATCACGATCGGTACGCTGACATTTCTCGCCGCGTCGTTCCGCCAGAGCCGTGATCTCATTCAGCAACTATTGATGTCGGCGAGCGGCATCTACGAACAGAGTCTTTATCTGAGAGATCTTTTCAGTTTCTTCGACATGCAACCATCCATCCGGAGCATGCCCAACGCTCGTCCAGTTCCGCGTCCGATTCGAGAAGGGTTCGTTTTCGATGACGTCGGTTTCAAATATCCGGGAAGCGAGCGTTGGGCAGTGCGACACGTGAGCTTTACGCTCGGGCCGGGCGAACGCATCGCGCTCGTCGGAGAGAACGGCGCGGGAAAGACGACGCTGACGAAATTGCTCGCGCGCCTCTACGATCCGAGCGAAGGCCGCATCCTGCTCGATGGTGTCGATCTTCGCGAATACGATCTGGCGGATGTTCGCCGCGCCATCGGTGTGATCTTTCAGGACTTCGTGCGCTACGACATGCGCTTCGACGAGAACGTCGGGGTGGGGGAAGTCGAGATCGTGCGGGATTACCTCGATGCGGAAGCGGCGACGGAGGACGCGCCGCCGCCGGAAGTCATCGCTACGGCCGCCGAGAAGTCACTCGCCGCATCGTTGTTGCCGCGCCTTCCAGGCTCGTATCGCCAAATGCTCGGCAGGCGCTTCGACGCTGGAGTCGATTTGTCCGGCGGGGAGTGGCAGAAGGTGGCGCTGGCGCGCGCGTATATGCGCGACGCCCAGGTGCTCATCCTCGACGAGCCAACGGCGGCGCTCGATGCGCGCGCCGAGTACGACGTGTTCGTGAGGTTCAATGCGTTGATGGCGGGGCGGATGGCCGTCGTGATCTCGCACCGATTCTCCACCGTGCGTATGGCCGACCGCATCATCGTGTTGTCGGGGGGTGAAGTGGTGGAGGAGGGGACGCACGACGAGCTCGTCGCGGCAGACGGTTTGTACGCCGAGCTGTTTGGGATGCAGGCAGCGGGATATCGCTGATTGGGATCGTCGAGATCGCTTTGCGCTGCGACAGGTTTAGGGGTAAGTTTGCCGCGCCTCGGCTGAGGCTTGGGTCGTGATACAGTCGAGCTCTTTCGGTAGGGTTGTAACACACGCTCCACAGGTGTGTTGTGGGGGAGTGACAGCGGCTCACGCCACCCTAAGTTCGCCGCAGGGAAGATTTAGCTCAAATAATTGTAAAATAACGACTTATGCAGATGCCCCAGGTGGAACTACATATGGCGCTGCCGGGCACGAGGCCTGCTGTGGCGCATGCTAGTCGTGTGTGTGTAGCGTTTGGGGCGGCGCCCGGTGGAGTCCTTCACGCATGACGACGGAGAGTTCATGGGTGCGCCGCACGTTGTAATTCAGGCTGATCGGAAGGCGTTGAATCCGATCACCTCCACTGCGCCGAGGACGGCGTGGAAGGCGTTGGGCAGGGTAGGGCTGATCCTCGCGGTAATCGCTAGCGTCGATATCGTGTTGCGTTGGTTTCCCACGGCGTTTCGATCGCCACAGTGGGAGTTCGGAACGGTGGCGATGACGTTTGCTTCGCTGCCAGTCGTGACGGTAGGGCTGGTGGCGGCGCTTGCATCTGGAATGGCTCGAGGAGAGCGCGTGGGCGTGTCGGTTTTGGCCGCGGTCTTCTGCGTGATGTCGGTTTTTTTGGTCGCCTGTTTGCTTTTGTTCGGAACGAACGTGCCGGTGGCGTTGTCGGCGATCCAAAACAACATGCCGGTGGAGGCCGCACGTGAAGTGAAGCGTACGATCGCACGATCGGTCGTGATGGGTGTGGGATTCACAGTGATTTACGTCTATGGGTCAGTGGTGTCGCTTCGTTACCTTCTCAGGAGAGTCAAGGATGCTTAAGCAATTGAGCCGGGCCGCTGCCGCCGCTGCCGTGATGGCGTTGGCGCCGCTCAGCACCGCGAAGGCGGTGTGCACGTCGGGCAGCTTTACTTTCTGCTTCGACTTCACATTCAGCTCAACCGGCGCGACGGTGACGTACCAATCGGGCACCGGCACACTGACGGCCTTCGGAATCAGTGGCTATACAGGCCTCGCGAGCACGAGCGTCGGATCGACCGCGGGTACGTTTACGATCGGCAATGCCAACAACTGCAACGCCGGCGGGTTCGACCCCGTTCTGTGCGCGACTTCGACCAATGGCATCAACGGCGGATTCCCGCCTGTTGGCACGGTCACCTTTGCGTTCACCAGCGCTACAGGACCGACGAGTGCTCAGGGGACGGTTCACATCCAGAACGCGAACAACCTTACCGGCTGTTCGTTGTGGATCGCTGGCAACACCAGCGGCGTCTCGGTCATCAGCGGCCTGCAGGACGCCAACTGCCAGACGACGACCACGCCTGAGCCGGCCAGTGCCGCGCTTATCGCGACCGGTCTCCTGGGTCTCGGCGGCGGTCTGATTCGTCGGCACCGCAAGAACTCGTAAACAGTTTCGCGATCGCGGTCACCCGCGGTCGTGTGGCACCACTGGACTGACCCTCCTGAGCGAATGGGCCGAGCGGATTCTCCGCTCGGCCCATTCGTGCTGAACACACCCGATCCACCGAGAACAGTGCGTGCGCACTGCTGTTGTCGCTGGCCCACGAATCGCTGTGATTTCGAGAATCTGCGCTCAACGCTATGTTGCTTTTGACCCCGTAATCATGTCGCTTATCGATGATTCTCGGCCATCAGAAGACCCGGCGAGGGCATGTCAGCTGAAGCAAGCGTGACCGCTGGCGTTGCGCCTGGCGTCCCCGCGTCCCTTTCGCCAGCCGGGTACGAACGCGAGATCGACGGCGAGATGTCGGGCGGTGCACCAATCCCTGACTCGCCACCGCCGAAGCCCGCGCGCGAGCAGATCGCGCACGCGCTGGCGGCCATCTCGTGGCCGCCGTTCCTTGCTACGACGGCGGCGTTCGCGATTCTCTTCGCCAAACCGATCACGCTCCTCGTATATGATTGGTGGAGACTTCCCGAAGCCGGCCACGGGCTACTTCTCGCTCCTGTCGCCCTCTTCCTGGGTTGGCGGAGCGGCCTCCGCCCCGACCCCAAGCCGCAGCGCGCGCTCGGGCTGACGCTTCTCGTCATCGCGGTGCTCATCCGCTGCGCCGCCGGACTCGCCGCCGAGCTATTCACGATGCGCGCGTCGGTGATCATGGCCCTCGGCGCGATCACGATTTACCAATTCGGGTTTCGGCAGCTTTTGCACTGGTGGCTGCCATTCGCGCTGCTCTGTCTGTCGATTCCGCTTCCTGAGTTGGTGACTCAGGCGCTGGCGCTGCCGCTTCAGTTCAAGGCGTCGCAGATGGGTGCCGCGCTGCTCGAGATGCGTAACGTTCCGGTGCGACTCAGCGGCAACGTCATTCTGCTGCCGGGCCGCCAGCTCTTCGTGACCGAGGCGTGCAGCGGCCTTCGCTCGCTCACCGCGCTGCTATCGATGGCGGTGTTGCTCGGCGCGCTCATGCTCAAGACGCCCGTCAGCCGCGTCGCGCTCGTCTTGCTCGCGATTCCGGTCGCCATCGTCATCAACGGCATTCGTGTTTTTCTCACGGGCTTCCTCGTGTTCTTCGTGAGCCCGGCCTTCGGCGAGGGATTCATGCATGTCTCCGAAGGCTGGCTGCTCTTCCTCGTATCACTGGCCGTGCTCGCCGCATTCACGTGGGTTGGTGGTCTCGTCGAGCGCCTCGTGGCGAATCGGGGTAAAGCCCATGCCTGACGCGCGCCGGACGGCCACGAAATTCCTGCCTGCCGCCGTCCTGCTTCTTGGCTGCGGGTTCATTTGGCAGACACGAAGTCAGACTCCGATGCCATTGAGCGCTCCGCTCCAGACGACGGTGCCGCGGGTGCCAGGCTACAACGCCATCGACCAGACCGTCACCGACGAAGAGCGACGGGTCGCCGGCATGACAGACTACTCGGCGCGGGTATACACGCGCGACTCGATCGCCGAGTTCTTTACCCTTGTTTCCTATTACGAGCGGCAGGGACAGGGCAAGACGATCCATTCCCCGCGCAACTGTCTCCCCGGCGCGGGGTGGGAAGTTCTTCGCGGCGACACGCGTACGCTCGACGTGGACGGAACGAAGCACGTCGTCAATCACTATATTCTAAAAAATGGCGCTGCCACGACCGTCGTGTACTACTGGTATCAGGGGCGGGGGCGTGTGGTGGCGAATGAGTACACCGTGAAGTGGAACCTGCTGCGTGACGCGGCGCTGCTCGGCCACACCGAAGAAGCGCTCGTCCGCGTTCAGATTCCGGTCAAGGCACAGATCTCGTCGCTCGAGGACAGCACGGCGATGGCGGCGATCGCGAAAGCTGACGCGTTCGGCGCAACGATCTCGGCCGGCCTGCTCCGCGATGTCTCGCGCATTCTGCCGAAGCGCGACGGCTGAAACCGGCGAATTAGTAGCGAAACGCGTACTGCAGCTTCACCAGAAGCTGATTCGAGTCGAAACCAACCGTCCGTCGCAGCGTGACCGGGTCCCTCGTGCGAAGACTATGGTTGTAGACGACAAACAGGTCGCCAAGCGGGTTGAACGTCCATCGTAGCCGGGTATTCGTTCCGAAATTGTGCGCGTCATCGGAGTACTGGACGAAGCTCGTGAGTTGCAGGTCGGGCGAGAAGTTGACGCGAAACCGCGTCCCGATCACGTCCTGAACGAACCGTCCCTCCGGCATGCGCCCAACGTCGCGCTCCCCGGTGACTTCGACAATAAACAAGGACCACGGCTTCCATGCCCCGGTCAGCTCGTACTGGTTCAAGTATCCGTCGTAGAATGACCCGAACCACCAAGTCGCCTGGGCCGTGAACCGACGCTTCTGCGCCAACCCGCCTTCCAGTCGAAAGCGGTTGAAGTGGTACGACCCGCTCGGGATGGTGACCCCGTCCGCGATCTCGAACGGCTCGGTGAACTGCTCGCCCGTTGGAACGATGTTGAACTCGAACCGATCGCCGCTTTCGAGGCGACAGTTGATTGGCGCCATGAAGTAGCGGTAGCTCTGCCAGCCGCCTTCGAGGCCGCTCACATAGCTCAACTCATTCTCCCAAAAGCACTGGCGGACGTGCAGCGGTCCGATGGGTCGCGTCGGTCGTGGCTGCCAGTTCGCGCTCGCGTTGGCGATATGCACGCCAGCTCTCGGCACGAAGCCGAGTGATGGATCGAACGCTTCGCCGATCCGCTTGTAGTTGAGGGCAACGTCCCAGAGATCATTCGGGTAGTCGATCTTGAATCCGGCGGCCGAGCGATCGCCGTGCAGATCGGAGCGACCGGTTCCCATCCCCCAGACGCCGACGAGGAAATTCTTGTCACCCTGGAAGTGCGACGTCTGATAGGTAAAATCCGGTCCGACGAGCCAACCACCTCCGCGTCCCAGCGGATCGCCCGTCGTGGCGATCAGGCCGACGGACGATTCGGACAGCACGTTCTGCCGGAGGCGAATCACGCCCATGGTGCTGGCGCTGTGCAGCGTATCGACGTCGCGAGTGTTCACCGCGAGTGCGCCGAAGTTCAATCCACCCACGCGCCCAGTGATTTTGCCTCCGGCGTTGATCGGCACCTGCTCGCTCTCGATCAGCCCCAGCCTGCGACTGAAGAACGGCACGACGTCCTCTTCGAGGCCGAGGCCGAAGTCGAAGATGTCCGCGCCTTCGAGGAAGAAGGTGCGCTTCTCGGGAAAAAAAAGGGAAAACCGAGTGAGGTTGATCCGTCGCGTATCGACGTCGGTCTCAGCGAAGTCTGTGTTTGCCGTGAACGAGGCGATGGTGTTCGCCCCAATCCGTTGTGTCACGTCGAGGCTGGCGTGACTGCGGTTCCGCAGCGGTGCCAACGCGCTGTCATGCGCCCCGCCTCCAGTGAGCGCCGGCCGAATGCTCATCCCGAGGCCGAGGTTGAACATCGGGATTCCAGTGAGAAGCCCGGCCCGGCTCGTCTGCGTCACCTTGATGTCTTGCGACGCGCTGGCCCACCGCACAGTCTCCTGCCGGGCCTGAATCCGACGCTGGACGTTGAACCCCCAGTCCGTGAGACCGGGGTGGAAGAGGAGACTCTTCACCGGAATCCGGATCTCGACGGTCCAACCTGTCTCCGTTCGAGCGGTCGCGGCCTCCCACGGCGCGTCCCAGTTGCTGTTCTCATCGTCGCCGTTGCCGCTCACCAGTGCGTCGTACCGGGCTCCGTTCGCGTTGACCGCGAACACATAGCCAGAACGTCCGTCGCGAAAGGTGTCGAGTACCAACCGGACATGATCTTCGTTCGTCAACGCCGCGTCTCGCTCGCGCGCGAAGGTGACGATGTTGACGCCGGGGGAGTAATCGCATCGGATCGCGAAGACCAGCGCGTCTCTCGACACGATGGCACGAACGACGATTCGATTCGTGGACTCCGCGCCCTCGTCCGGCTCGACCTGGAGAAAGGCGTTACTCGAATCGGCTGAGGCCCACGCAGTGTCGTCGAGACGGCCGTCGATACGAATGTCGGCGGTGGTCGTCGCAACTCGAAGCGATGGTCGCGCCGGATCGCTCGCTGCGACACCAAGCATCAAGAACGACAAGTATGCCAACCGCGTCACGGGAATGGCTCGTAGATACGCAGGACTGGATGCCCACCGACGTTCTCGAGGGGCACGTATATCAAGTGCGTCCGCGGATCGACTGAGACCGTGTGGGCGTGCGGCGCTCGAATCTCGCCAAGAGGCTTGAGTGTCGAGCCGTCGAGCCAGAACGCGGAGACCGCTCCGGATTCCGCCGCGACATAGAGCCGTCGCCAGCCAGGATCCCAGGCGAGCACGTCGGGATCGTCGGGCACCTTGAGTTGCTGCACTGGTTTCATCGTTCGGAGATCGAGAACGATCAACGCTGCGTTGCCCTCGCACGAGATGAAGGCGAGGCGATCCAGTTCGTCGATGATAAAGCCGTGCGGATGGTCCGACCCCGGCAGCTCGTAACGCTGCACGATTTTCTCGCTGATCGGGTCGATCGCGACCATCTGGTTCTTCGTCTGGACCGCGACGAGGATGCAGTGAGAAATGGAGTCATAGTGCGTGTTGCCCGCTTCGCCACCGAGCGCGATCGTCGCCCGTTTGGCGAGCGTCTTGGCGTCGATCACGACGTCGGCGTCTCCCGACTCGTCGGACACGAACACCTTGTCGGCGTTTAGCGCGTAGGCGATGCCGTCCGGGAACCGGATGCCGCCGACGCGAGCGACAACCTTCAGTGTTCTGTCGTCGACGACGGCGACCTCGTGGTTGCCGGCGGCGGAGATGTAAACGTGGTGGTGCTCGGGTACCGCCCACACGCCGGTTGCGCGCGGAACGTCAAGAATCTCCGCCAACACACGACCGCTGTCCGTGTCGAACACTATGGTTCGGCCGGCGTTCATGTGATTCATGTAGAGGCGGCCACTCGACGGGACGAGGCTTTGGTAGTCGAATCGGTTGGCAGGGCCGGGAAGAGCGACTTCCCGCACCATCTTGAGCCCCGAAGTCGGGGACTTGGCGGCGACAATTGCGGGCGCGCGCCAGCCAGCTGACGTCATCGCCGACGGACTCGCGGAGCATGCCTGCGCACCGAGGCTGGACCACGGCGCAGTTAGTGCGACGAGCGCCACGACTGTTTTGAAGGTCGCGTCAAGACGAAACCAGGTCACAACCGGCACTCCGTTTAGGCCACGACTACGTTAATGGCCAACGCACTGGACACCAGACTACGCCAGAAACATCGTTTCTCGAACGGAGCGACAGACTGAAAGAGCCATTTGACGAAACCGCGCGCTCGGGGACTGTGTTCTTCGTGTGTCTTCACGGTTCAGCGAAGAGCCTCATCGCGGCACAGCACTTCAACCGACTGGCGCGGGATCGGCGACTCGAGCTCCGGGCCGAATCGGTGGGCGTGGAGCCCGACGCGAGCGTGCCCGAGCCAGTCATCGCGGGGCTCGCGCGCGACGGCTTTGATGTCCGATCATACGTCCCGCGCGCTGTCCAGCCTGACTCGCTCATCAGTGCCGCTTACGTCGTAAGCTTCGGATGTGACGTGCCGATCGCGGACGAAACTCCATCCGCTCAGTGGAACGACATGCCGCTCGTGAGTGACGGATTTGATCAAGCGCGCGATGCGATTGTTGCGCGTGTGGAGCAGCTCGTCGACGAGCTCACGCGGGCCGCACTCGACAAAACGAAATCTCCGATGTCACCGTGACGACAGGTGGATGACACCGAGGGCCTCCGGCCACGCCGCGAGCGTGCGGTCGAGTACTTCGGACTCACGCCGGAAATCGTGGCCGTTTCGGCGAGCATGTTCCTGCTCGGTTGTGGGGAGAATCTTTGGCGCCGTTTTCTCCCCAAGTATCTGGAATCGCTCGGCGCTCCAATCACGGCAATTGGCGCGTTCGGCACGACGGAAGACTTTCTCGACGGCGTGTACCAGTATCCGGGCGGATGGATCGCTGACCGCTACGGACGCCGGTTCGCACTGATTGCCTTCATATCGCTCGCCGCGATCGGATACGCGGTGTACTGGGTCCTCCCATCGTGGCCGCTCGCGTTCCTTGCGCTTGCGCTGATCATGGCGTGGGACGCCATGGCGAGTCCGACGCTTTTCGCTGTCGTGGGCGACTCGCTGCCGACGGCGAAGCGTACCATGGGCTTCACGGTGCAGTCGATCCTGCGGCGGATCCCGATAGTGATCGCGCCGACGATCGGCGGAGTCGCCATCGCCTCTTACGGATTGCGCGGCGGCGTGAGGCTCGGTCTCTCGATCTCGATCGTGATGGCGGCGGTGACGATCGCGGTCGTCTCCCGCATACGGATTCTCGTGATTCCGGACGCAGAGCCGACGACGGTGCGTCACGTCTGGCGATCGTTTCCGCGCTCGCTGCGCTGGCTTCTCGTGTCCGACGTCTTCATCCGGACGTGCGAGGGACTCGTTGACGTCTTTCTCGTGCTGTACGCGCTGAACGTCATTGGCATCGGCTCACCAGCGTTCGGCGTTCTCGTAGCGGTTCAAGCGCTCACAACGATCGTGGTCCAGATTCCGGCTGCGCGGCTCGCCGTTCGAGTAGGAAAGAAGCCGTTTGTCACGGCGACTTTCCTTGCGTTCGCGCTCTTTCCACTCGCTGTCGTGCTCGCGCACAGTCTGCCGTGGCTGGTGCTCGCGTTCATCGTTGGCGGACTTCGCGAACTCGGCGAACCGGCGCGGAAGGCACTCATCGTCGACTTCGCCGCCCCGGCGATGCGTGGGCGGGTCGTGGGCCTCTATTACCTGTGCCGGAGCGTCGCGATCGCGCCTGCTGCGTTCATCGGCGGCCTGCTCTGGCGTGTAAGCCCGTCGTTCCCGTTCTACGTTGCCACGGCGACTGGCCTTGCCGGCGTTGTGGCGTTCGTTGTCACCGTCGATGAGTAGGCTGAGCCGGGCAACGGAGGGCGAGGGATTCGAACCCCCAAGTCCTTGCGGACGCCGGTTTTCAAGACCGGTGCATTAGCCATTCTGCCAGCCCTCCCAACAATCGAAAGATCGCCGAACGCCTTCCGTCGCGCTATCGGACGGCGCTCTGGCGTCAAAAGGCTGCGGCCAGCAGGTGCGCGATGCGACGCATCAGTGACGATCCCTTCGGGTTGAACGACTGAAGCTCTGCTTCCGTCGTGATCCACGTGCTACGCGCCATCAAGAAGTAAAGGTCGACCAATCCCGCGGACGCAGCGACGCCTGACACGATCAGCGTCGTTTCACCATCGGACACGATGCCACGATCGTCCTGGTTCTGACTGCCGAGACTGAAATAGAAGCTCACCCGACGCCGGTCGCTCTCCGGCAGGGAGCGCTCATATCCTCGCAGCATGGCGTCGGTGCTTCGTGTTGCCGTCGTGTCTACATTTGGCGTTGAATAACCGAGCTGCTCCGCGAAGCGCGCAGTTTGCTCGGCGCGAGCGCGGATGTTCTGGGCGAGGATGACGTCCCAGCCCGGCTGGCCGACGAGTGCGGAGATAGCGCCGGGGCGAGCGATGAACTGTGATTTCTGGTGCAATTGCGGCGCGCGCGGCTGCGCATCGTGCGCGAGGGCCGTCGCGTTGGGCGAGTTCGCCGACGCCACTTCCGCTCGCTCGAGCACGGCGCGTGTCTGGCTGTCGAACGGAACGAGGCGATGAATCCATGGCGCGCGCTGGAGTCCCTGACGAATCTCACGCAATCGCCCGGTCGCGTCGGTGATCTCGGCGCCCGCGGCGAAGATGCCGACGCGAAGCTCGCCGTCCGATGCGTCGATGCGCGGGGCGAGCGAGGTTCGGAGCGCGAGTAGCCGCGACAATACGTCGTGCTGGAGAGCCATCAGCGGCGCCTGCGGGCTTGGCGCATTCGCCGTGGCCGGCGCCACAACGACGACGCGACAGCCGCGCGCCGCCGCTCCGGCGAGCATGCCGGCCCATGTGCGGCTCATCCACATCGGGTCGGGAACGATGATCTCGCTCCCTGGTGGAGCGAGGTTGTACAACATCGCCCTCGCGACGGACGACTCCTTCACCGCGAACCCGACCTCGTTGTTCACCTGCATGGCGCGTCCGACGTAGTCGCCGGCGTTCGTGCGCCGTTCGGTGTTCAGCACATTCGCCACGGCGCGGAGCGGCGGCGGGATGTGATCCTCGCGCACGCCGTTTCTCAGCAGAGCCTGACGCACCGCGTTGCGCGCCTCGAGGGTCGCCGGACCGCGAACGCGATAGCCGCGATCCTCCCACGTCGCGCTCGCGTAGTGTTCGCCGATCCCGATGCCCATGACCAGCATCGCGCCGCGATACGGGTCGGCTTCGTTCACGTCATACACGACCAGCTTGCGATGATCGCGCTCGATGTTGTCCGGCGTGAACTGAATTCCGGGGATCGAGTGACTGCTGCGAAAGGAGAAGTCGGTCGGCTCGACGATGTTGACGTGGACCTTCACCATGCGCCGGATCCAATCGTCAGGATCGCCGCTCGATCGCGCATCGCGCTGGAGTCGGCTCGAGGCGGCCACCGCGACGCGAAGCTCGTCGCGTCGCCGGCGCAACTGTGACTCCCGCGTCGTCGTGTCGCCGCGCAGGCGAATCGACGCGTGCAACGGGTCCTCGAGAATGTCCATCCAGAGACGATTGTCTCGCGGCTCGTAGAAGAACTCGTCCTGTAGAATCACGTACGTCGGCAGAACGCCCGTGCTGTCATAGCGGTTCACGGCCGCGGTCAGCGCGGGCAGGTAGGCATCGGCCACCATGCTGAAGCCGATATTGTCGATCGCGCCGGTCGCCGTTCTTCCCGTGAAATCATGCGTCCAGAGGGCGTGGTAGTCTCGCGCGGCGTAGATGGAACGCGCGATCTCGAGCGGCAAATCGGAGCTGCGCAAATACGTCAGCGCGTTCTGGTCGCTGAACGGGTGGCCAACGGCTCTCGCGAGCAGCGAGTCGACCTGGCCTTGGTCGGCGAATTGATCGGCAGTCAGTGAGAGCTCGAGCGGAAGCCAGACGAGACGCGAATCACCGACGTCCCCGAACATCTCGGCGTTGACGTGCTCGATGATGTCGAGCCACGACGCATACGCGCGAGCAACCGCGTCCCGATGCTCGCCGCCAAGCGCGGTCGAGTCGCGCAGCCAGCGTATCATGCGCGCGACCGAGGGGCGGATCAGCGGGCCGAGATCGCGCGGATTCTCTTTCGCCTGGCCGAAAAGCGAGTCAATCGGCATCAGGACATCGTCGAGGAGGGTGGCCCGCGCGTGTCGGGCGATCCATAGGCCGGATGCGGAGTCCGCGGCCGCAGTCCCAAACATTTTGCGGAGCGCCGCGTCGTATCGCTTCAGCGCATTGCGATAGCTACCCGTGGACCGCGCGACGATTGTTTCCGCGCGCGCCGAGTAGGCGTTCGAGAAGGCGGCGATCTCACTCGCCGCCGTGCTCAAATCACGTAGGGCAATCGTTGACGGCTCCGGTGATGAAGGAGCAGCGTTCGACGCCGCCGTCCGAACGTCGTCGAGGTCGACGTGTGTTCGTCGGGGACGCGTGCGACCGGCGAGGGGTTGGAACGTCGGAACAGAGAGCCCGAGCGCGACGGTCTGCGATCGAGTCGGAAGCCAATCGACGCGCACCATGGTACCGCGGCCGACCACACCGCCGCGTCGAACGGCAGTCTGGAAACTCAACAGTGGTGAGAAACGCGTCTGTGGCGCGTTCCAGTCAACGCCGGCCGAGACGCCGAGCGCCTTCACCTCACCGAACAGCCGGGCGCCATAACTGTTGCCGCCGACGGCGGCGTAGCCCTCGCCGGTCAGTCCGAACAGCCCAGTGACCGGATTGACGAGCGCTCGATGGACGCCGTATGCAAGCCACACCGCGCCGGTCGATGCGTCACCACCGACCGGCGCGAGGAGCGCGGCGTGCTGAGGCCAGAGCGATGGCTGTCCGATCGAGAATGCTGGTCGTGCGGGCGCGGGCTGCGCGCCGAGGGCGCCGGCCGTGATCGCGGCCACGGCGACTCCGCACCGTGCGAGCCGACTCACGCGGCGGCGAGTGTTAAAACCAGCTTGTTGAGTTGGGCGGCAGGCATCGAGCCATCGTCGAGGTTGCTCTGGCCCTAACAAGCACATCCAATGCCGCGACCACCCATAACAGAACGTCGCCGGGAGCTATTGCCCCCGGCGACGCCAATTCAGTTCGCCGCGATTAGTTCTTCGTAGCCTTGGCCGTGAAGATCACCGAGCTACCGCCACTGATGCTCGCGCGCACCGAGTCGGTGCCCGCGATGTTGCCCAGCGTCCAATTCACGAACGTAGACCCGGCTTGATCCGTAACAGTATTAGCAGCGCTCACGGAACCACCCGCACCGAGGACTTCCCAAGTAACGGGGATGCCCGCCTGCGGAGCGGCGCTGCCGTTGACGACCGTTACCGCGATCGGAAAGGGAAGCGTGGCGCCGGCTGCGGCCGTCTGCCCGCTTGAATTTGCCGCGATCACGATGTTTAGCGGGCCCGTGTTCTGCGAGGGTGCCGTCGAGTCGTCGCTGCCACCACAGGCGCCGAGCGCGACAAGCGATATGAGTGCAAGCAAATGCCGTGTGCGTCCCAGCTGAAGCATGACTCGTCCTCCGAGTAGTCGTTTTTTTTAACTTGCCTTAGGCGAACACATGCCCGCCGTCGAGAAAACGTCAGCGATCACGCGATCGCTGCGCCGTGGAACGATTTGCGCGGGAAGTTGTTCCGAATGGTAGGATCTCTGTCGTGAATAGCAGTCGACCAATTCGCGTTCTCATCGCCGCCGATGACGATTGTCGGCACCATAAACTGCGCAGCTGGCTGGATACCAAGCCCGATGTGTCGATCGTCGGACGAACGACGCAAGCCTCCGAGCTGAGCGAAGCAGTGCGCCGATTCCGACCGCACATCGTCGTCGCCGACGCCCAGCTCCTCGACGAGGAGCCGCCGGCCTATCGCGAGCGGCTCATGGTGCGCGTCGGCAAGCGGCTCGTCGCGGTCAACGTCGAGGACATCGACCTGATCCGCGCCAGCGGCGCGTACGCGGACATTTCGGCGAAAGGCCGCCAGTACACGATGCGCGCATCGTTACGCGTGCTCGAGACGCGGCTGGATCCGGAACGTTTCGTCCGCGTGCATCGCTCGGTGATCGTACCGGTCGATCGCATCGAGTGGTTCCGACGCCTCGGCAACGGCGACGGCGAGCTCCAGACGGTCACCGGTCAGCGCGCGCCGGTCAGCCGTGCGCGACGACCGGCGCTCGAGCGGAAGCTCGGGTTGAAGTAGAGGCGAGGCGCGCTGGCCGGCGCGCTACTTCTTCTTCGTCGCCGCCGGTGGGGCTTTCGTCGCCGCCGGCGCCTTCGCTCCAGGCTTGCTCAAGGAATCGGTCTTCGGCGTTGCCGGCGGCAGCGGGATGGCGCGTGCCGTATCGCCCGCGCTCGGTGCCTGGTTGAATTCCGCTTCGGCAGCGCGGACCAGATCGTCGAGCCGCACCGTCGTGGCGATCTGCCGCGCCGTGTCGAACACATTCTTCGCGTCGGCGGCCTTGCCTTGCTGCTTCAACGCTTCCGCGAGCTCGATTCCGGTCGCGACATAGAGATACGGAATGCCGACCGACGGACGGTCGATCCAATCGCCGCTTTTGATGACCGATTGCGGGCCGACGAACACGGAGTGCCAGAGCGCATCGCTGCGCGCCACGTCCAGCCAGCCGTCGCCCTGGAGATAGATCGTGTCCTTCGTCGCCGCGGCCGGCGGCATGAACAACTTCGCCGCGAGCCCCTGCGTGACGACGGCATCGCCCATGCCGAGGGAGCGCGCGTAACTGCCGGACGTGCGGGCGAAATAAATCGGACGCTGCGGCCACGAGTCCTGAATCATCCGCAACACGAAGAGATCCGCGCGCTGCAGCACGCCGTGATCGAGATTGCGCGGGTCGATCGTTGACTTGAGCGAGCCGGACGTGAAGCTCATCGGTCCGTTCAATGGGAGATATGCTGGAACTGAGTCCGCATCCATCATCGTCATGTGCAACGGCGGCGTCGTCGGCTTGGCCCATTGCTGGTTGCGATAGATCGCCGGTCCTTTCGCCGCGTCGTACTCGAAGATCGGCCGGCGAATCAGCTGCCGCACGTACCAGTCGGTATTGAGCAGCGACGTGTTGGCGATGACGACGTCCTTGCGAATGCCTTCGACTTCCTGGGCGTACCAGAGCGGGAAGGTGTCGTTGTCGCCGACGGTGACGAGCACGCCGTACGGCTCGACGGAATTCAACAGATCCGCGGCGAAATCGCGCGTGTCGCGATGGCCGGCGCGCGATGCCCACTGCCAGTTCGCAAAGAGCGGGATCAGCGCGAACGCGAGCACCGGTGAGCTGAGGCGCCAGCTGCGGCTCGTCGGCAGCGTGACGCTCTCGCGGCCGACTTTCACGGTCTGTTCGCCGAGCAGCGACGCGACGGACTCCCACACGAAGACCAGTCCGAGCGCGGCCCACACGCCCCACGCCGAGAAGCTCCACAGGAAGAAGTAGTCGCGGTCGCGTACCTCGTGCGGCGCTTGCGACGCGGGATCCTGCGACGCTCCGAGCTTGAAGTTCAGATAGTAGATGAGCAACAACGTCATCGTGAACATCAGCGAGCCGAAATACCAGAAGCTTCGCCTGTCACGCTGGAAGTGCACCCAGCCGCCGAACAATCCGAGGACGAGGAAGGCCGCGGCGAGGAGCGCTTGCGGGAATGGATGCTCACCATGCGCGTCGCGCAGCCACTGCCACTTGAAGTACATCCACCACATGCCGATCTGCTCGCCAAACGATGCCTGACGGTCGCTCAGCTCCGGCTTGCCGTACTGGCCGCGATTGAAGTTGTAGTTGAAGGCGTCGAGCGTGCCCTTGGAGAAGGTGCACGACATCTCGAGCTTCGTGCGGCACGCCGTCGGTTCGCCTTCGTTGATCGCCGGGAAATACGCGGCGCGAATCGGCTGCGTCGCGAACGGCGTGAGTCCGAGGACGATCGCCGCGACACAGGCGAGCAGCAGCTTCCATCGGAAGAGCGTGCGCGGACGTCGAACGAGAACCGCCAGGCCGACCGCGGGCGCGGCGAGCATGCCGGCCATGTGATTCGCGTATCCGAGCCCGAGGAGATACGCAACGAGCACGAGGATGCGATCCGCCTTGCGCCCATCCGGATCGTCCGACCAGCGGATCATGAGCCACGAGATGACCGCTATGCCGACGAGGGAGACGGTGTACACCTTCTCGTTGACGACGGACTGATTCCAGACGGTGAACGCCGTCGCTCCGATCAACGCGCCGACGACACCGCCGGTAATGCGCTGCCAGCGCTCCGGGAACCAGCCGACCAGCACGCGCTCCGTAATGAGGAACCACATGCCCGCCGACGTCGCGCTGCAAATCGCCGCCAGGATATTGATCCGCACGGCGACGCTCGACGCGATCGGCAAGATGGAGAACACGCGCCCGAGGATGACGAACAACGGATTACCGGGCGGATGGGGCAGCCCGAGCGTGTACGCGGCGGCGATGTATTCGCTCGTATCCCACATCGCGGTCGATGGGGCGAGCGTGAGGAGATAGAGGACGAGCGTTACCAGCGAGACGACGAGCGCGGCGCGGTACGACGGCCGGTAGTCGAGGTCTGCGGTCGTGGAGGTGGCCATGAATGGGCTAAGTGGAGGAACCCGTTGAATCTAACCGGCGACCTACAGCGACCCCAGGTGCTGCATCTTGAACGTCGCCACGGCGCCAACTACCCCGGCTGTCCCAGGCAGGGTCCCGGGCACGATCCGGGTCGCGTCCACCGCCGGTCGGAATGCCCGGCGCCGCACCTCGGCCTGCATGGGCACGAAGAGAGCGTCCCCGGCGGCGGTCACTCCGCCCGCGACGACAACGACGTCGACGTTCAGAATGTTCAAGAGGTTCGCGATGCCCGTTCCGAGGTAGCGCGCCGTGTCGCGAACGATCTCGCTCGCCACGGCGTCACCTTGCTGTGCGGCGCGATAAACAGTTTCCGCGGTGATGGACTCGAGACGCCCGCCGACCAGAGACGGAAGGAGCGACGCGGTTTCCTCGCGCACCAGAACCTCGCGCGCGCGCGTCGCGATCGCCGGTCCGGATGCGTACGCCTCGAGACAACCGTAGTTGCCGCATTTGCAGTGGCGGCCATTCAGGTCGATCGTCGTGTGCCCGATCTCGCCGGCGACGTCGGAGGCGCCGTGAAAGAGCTTGCCGTCGAGGATCAACCCACCGCCGATGCCCGTGCCGATCGTCATGCCGATGACGTTCGCCGCGCCCTTGGCCGCGCCCTGCCACCACTCACCGACGGTCGCGCAATTGGCATCGTTGTCGAGTGTCGCCGGGAGATTGAGCCGTTCGCCAATGCGATCGCGCAGCGGAAAATTTCGCCAGCCAAGGTTTGGCGCGACGACGACGAGGCCTTTCTCGCGATCCAATGGACCAGGGGCCCCGATACCGACACCGATGACGTCGCGGCGGTTCCCGCTCGTTTGGGCGATCGTGTCGAGAATGACGCCTTCGATCAGACCGACAATTCTGTCGGCGACGCCCTCGGCGCCCAGTTCCGCGCTGGTCGGGATCGAGCGCATGCCAAAGTGATGCTTGCCGTCGGCGGACATCGCGCCGACGACGATGTTCGTGCCGCCCAGATCGACGCCGATGATGTACTGTTGCTGGTGCCGCTTCTTCGTGGCCATGCGTCAGTCGCTCCCGCGAGTGATGAGGCTCCGCGCCAAGCCCGCTACCTGCTCCGCTGAAATCTCGCGCATGCAGCGCCAATGTCCGAGAGGGCACTTTTGCGGACCGTGGCGATCGCACGGGCGGCAGGCAAGATCGATATGACCGACCACCGTCGAGGAATCTGCCAGAGGGCCGAAGCCGAATTCCGGAACGGTGGGTCCGAAGACGGCGATCGTCGGCGTGTTCATGGCCGACGCGAGGTGAAGCGGCGCCGAGTCGTTGGTCACGAGCAGCGCCGCGCGTCCAATGAGATCGGCCGACGCGAGGAGCGACAGTCGTCCCGCGGCGTCGATGCCATGACCCTTCGTGGCGCCGATGATCTCGTCGGCCAACGCGCGGTCGGCGTCGGAGCCGACGACCACGACGCGCGCGACATCGCGCACGGCGCGCGCGAGCTCGGCGAAGTAGGGCCACCGCTTGGTCGCCCAGACGCTCCCCGGCGCCAGGGCGACGATCGGTTCGCCGGTGTCGGCGCCGAGCACCTGATCGACCGCGGCGCGCTCGGCCGGACCGGGGTAGAGGTGCGGGCGCAGCGCCGTGCGCGGCACGTCGCCCGCCGGATCGCGCGTCGCGAGCGACAGAAGCCGCGCCGCGTGATGAGTGTTCTCTATATACGGAACGCGGATGGTGTAGAAGCGGCGTCCGGCTGACGTGCTGAACCCGACGCGCTCACGAATCCCGCCCACCGCGGCCAGCGCACCACTCCGCACGGAGCCTTGGGCGAGGTACGCCGCATCGTAGCGACGCGCGCGCAGCGTCCTGCCGAGCCGCGCAAATCCCCGCAGCCCGCGGTCGGCTCCGCGCTTGTCGTAGGCGATCGCTTCGCGCACATGCGGGTTGTTGGCGAGCAGCGCGGCGGCGGCGGGAGTCGCGACGACGTCCACGGGTCCGGACGCCGCGAGACGGGCGATCAATGGTGTGGTCAGCACCATGTCGCCGAGGAAAGAGGTCTGGATGACGAGGCTTGTCATCCTGCGGCGCGCAGCGCCGGAGGATCTACTTTCACTAGTTGGTTACCGGCTAGGGACGATAGATCCCCGCTCGCGTTGCTCGCGAGGATGACAGCTAGTCCACTTGAAGAACCGCCAGAAACGCTTCCTGAGGAATCTCGACCGAGCCGACTTGCTTCATGCGCTTCTTTCCTTCCTTCTGCTTCTCGAGAAGTTTGCGCTTCCGCGTGATGTCGCCGCCGTAGCACTTCGCGAGCACGTCCTTGCGCAGGGCCTTTACCGTCGTGCGCGCGATGACCTTGTTGCCGATCGCCGCCTGGATGGCCACCTCGAACAATTGCCGCGGGATGAGCTCCTTGAGCTTGTCGGCGATCTTGCGGCCCCACTCGTACGACTTGTCGCGGTGGATGATCACCGAGAAGGCATCGATCGGGTCGCCGTTGATCAGCATGTCGAGCTTGACCAGGTCGCTGTCGCGGTACTCGAGCATTTCATAATCGAGGCTCGCGTAGCCGCGGCTGATCGTCTTCAGCTTGTCGAAGAAGTCGAGAATGATCTCGGCGAGCGGAAACTCCCAATCGAACTCGACGCGGCTCGTGTCGAGGTACGTCATGTTCTTGTAGACGCCGCGGCGCTCCGTGCCGAGCGTCATGATCGGGCCGATGTAGTCGGCCGGCGCCATGATGCGCGCCTTCACGTACGGCTCTTCGATGCGGTCGATCACACCGGGGTCGGGCAGCTTCGACGGGCTCTCGAGCAACTCCATCGCGCCGTCGGTGTGGTGCACGTGGTACTCCACGTTCGGCACCGTCGTCACGAGGTCGAGATCGAACTCGCGCTCCAACCGTTCCTGTACGATCTCCATATGGAGAAGGCCCAAGAAACCGCAGCGGAAGCCGAATCCCAACGCTGTGGACGTTTCGGGCTCGTAGTGCAGGGAAGCGTCGTTCAGCTGCAGCTTCTCGAGCGCGTCGCGCAGCGTCTCGTATTGCGTCGTGTCCGTCGGATAGAGACCGGCGAACACCATCGAGTGCACATCCTGGTAGCCGGGAAGCGGCTCGACATCGGGATTCGCCGCGTCGACGATCGTGTCGCCGGCGCGCGTTTCCTTGACGGAGCGTACGTTGGCGACGACATATCCGACTTCGCCGGGGCCGAGTGAGTCCGTCGTGACCGGACGCAGCTGGCTGTATCCGACTTCAGCGACCTCGTATGCCTGGCCCGTTCCGGCGCGGCCGAACTTGATCTGCATGCCTTTCACGATCGTTCCGTCGACGACGCGCACGCTCGGGATTGCTCCGCGGTAGCGGTCGTAGTACGAATCGAAGATCAGCGCGCGCAGCGGCGCGTCGGGGTGGCCCGACGGCGGCGGCACGCGACGCACGATCGCCTCGAGCAGTTCGGGGATGCCGAGCCCCTCCTTGGCGCTGACGAGCAGGATTTCATCCGGATCGGCGCCGATCAGGTCGTGCACTTCCTGTTTCCGGCGCTCCGGCTCGGCGCCCGGGAGATCGATCTTGTTGAGCACGGGGATGATCTCGAGCCCGGCGTCCATGGCAAGGAACAGGTTCGAGAGCGTTTGTGCCTGAATCCCCTGCGAGGCGTCGACGACGAGGATCGCGGCCTCGCACGCGGCCAGCGAGCGCGAGACTTCGTAGGTGAAGTCCACGTGCCCCGGCGTGTCGATGAGGTTGAACTCGTATTGCTCGCCGTTTTTTGCGGCGTACGACATTCGCACGGCGTTGAGCTTGATCGTGATGCCGCGTTCGCGCTCGAGATCGAGCGTGTCGAGCACTTGATCCTTCATCTCGCGCTTTTGCAGCGTCCCCGTGGCTTCGATCAGGCGGTCGGCAAGCGTCGACTTGCCGTGATCGATGTGGGCGACAATGCAGAAGTTGCGGATGTGATCGAGCTTCACGGCTGACTCAACAGGAACGGGACGACGAACCGGGTAGGCGGCGGACCAGAGCGCGAAGTCCGCAACAGGCTAGCCGTGGGAATATAAAACTGCCGCGGGGGTTGCCCCGCGGCAGTTGTTTCGAAGTCCTACATCGTCCGTCGCGTCAACGAACCGGAGGCTTGACCTCGGGCGGCTTCGGTGGCGGAGCTTCGGTGCGCGGCGCCGGAGCAGGCGGCGGAGCGGGCCGAGGAGACTCGACGCGCGGTGACTCCGTCCGGACCGGGGCCTCGGAACGGGGCGGCGGCGCGGCGATCATGCGTGGCGACTCGGATCTTGGCGATTCGACGCGCGGAGTTTCCGTGCGCGGAGTCGGCCGGGCGTCGTCGGTCGTCGCGGGCCGCGTGTAGCCTCGCGATTCATTGTTGTTCGTCTCGCGACCGCGCGTCGGCGTATCGAAGCGCGGCTGGTTGCGCGTGCCTCGAGTATTTCCGTCGTCGCCGGCAAGCTGGGCGCGCGTGAATCCTTGTCGTCCCTCGAAGTGATCGCCGACCATGTCTTGGATGGCGGGGCGAGTGCGCGTCGCAGGCTCGGAACCGTAGCCGCGACGCGGGTCGGGGTTGTCGCTCGTCAACAGTCCGCGCGTGCGGTAGGACGGCGAAACCATTGCGCCCGGCGTTTGGCCGTCAGTGGCTTTTGCGGCATCGGCGGCGAGCCGCGCGCGCGGCGGCTGGGGCGTTATCGGACTCCGTGCACCGAGGTCGAACGGCCGTCGGGGGTAAAGCGGCGGCGCCTGCGCGATGATGTATCCGCCGTAGCCGTAGCGCATGTATGGCGACTGAATCGTATAGCAATCGCCGAAGGCGTTGTACGCGTAATAATTGCCACGGTAGTAGAACGACTGCCCGAAGGGGAGCAGCGAGTTGTAGCTGGAGAGGGTGCTGAACGGTGAGGACGCGAAACCCCAGGGCGAGAAGCCGGAGCAGAACCCATAACCGTACGCCGACCGGCCCCCCGATCCATAATCGTACGCGTACTGAGTGCTCGTGTAATTCGCGAATTCGACCGTGTAGGCTTCGCGGTTCACGCCGGCGAGAAGCGCGGCGAATTCGTACACCGCCGGGCGCGGATCGCGCATGTAGTCGTTGTCCAACAGCTCGAAGCTGTCCCACTTACCGCCGCTGGAGAACTGGTCGACGCGCATCGGGCGCCACGAGGCGACAACGAACAGGAAGCCGTAGCCGTGGTCATACGAATCACGCGTCGCCGGGCTGAATCGGCCGTACGGGCTTGAAGCCACGCGATAGCGATACTGGTCGTCGAAGCCGGCGAAGAATTCGGCCGTCTCATAGCTCTGGCGTCCCTTCAAAAACCCGTCGTCGGACGGGTCTTCCGGGAAGACGATGCGAAGAATGCCGTCCGGGGTGATTTGACCCACGACCACGTAGGCGTCGTCGTCGAGACGGACGTGAGCGCGCACGCGGCGAGAGCCGCTGGCGAGGTGGGCGAATTCCGCCGACACATGGACGCGCGGGCCCTCCCGCTCGGCGAGCATCTGCGCCATGAGGGAATCGCGCTGGGCCGCGGTCAGGACTTGACCGCTTTGCGTCGGCCGGCTCGAGGTGAGCGGTGTGGCGGTGTGCGGAGCGGACACACACGCTCCGACGGACAGCAAAAGACCAGTTGTCGAAACGACCACCCGACGACGCAACGACATAAAGCGCGGCTCCGAAGGAGTGTGGTGTATACAAATAAGCATACACGGGCCCGGCGCGCAAGATCCTTTATTAAAGAGGCGCCCTTCCAGGGACGAAGGCAAGGCCTCCCGGGCAAACGCCGCGATTACCTTTCTCGCTCCCATGGAGAGCACTCGCGCCCTCCGCGCAGACCTGTTCGATCCGGCCAGCCTCGCGGCGCTCGGCCGGATCGAAATTGTCGCGCGCTGGATCGTCGACGGCTTCATGAGCGGGCTTCACCGCTCCCCCCGGAAAGGCTTCTCCGTGGAGTTCGCGGAATACCGGCCGTATCAGCCCGGCGACGACCTGCGCTACGTCGATTGGAAGATCGCCGCCCGGTCGGACCGATGGGTCGTCCGGCAATACGAGGAGGAGACGAACCTCCGCGCCAGCATCGTGCTCGACGTAAGCCGGTCGATGGCGTGGAGCGGCGCTCAGATGCGGGCCGGTGCGGCCGGCGCCGCCGAACCGCGAGGGCGCGACGCCACGACCGTCGCCCAGCTCACGAAGCTCGAGTACGCCGAGCGGTTGACGGCGGCGCTCGCCCTCTTGCTCCTTCGGCAGCGCGACGCCGTCGGTCTGGTACGCTTCGATGAGAGAATTCGAACAGCCGTCGCGCCGCGCGCGCGCAACGGCCAGTGGCGCCGTATCGTCGCTTCGCTCGAGGAGCCGGGAGCCGGCCGGGCCTCGAGCGCCGCCGTTGCGCTGAGCCAGGCCGCGCGCCTGATCAGCCGCCGAGGGCTCATCGTCCTCGTGTCCGACCTGCTCATGGAGATGGAAGAGGTGCAGACCGCGATGCGCGGCCTGCGGGCGCTCGGCCACGACGTCACCGTGCTGCACATCATGGATCCGGCAGAACGAGAGCTCCCCGGCGGAGGGGAAGCGGTCTTCATTGATCCAGAATCCGAGCTCTCGGTCCCGGCGAGCATCGCCGACGTTCGCGCCGCGTACAAGAAAACCGTGGACGAAGTGATCGCGGAGTGGCGGTCGATGTTCGGTGGACTGGGCATCGGGTACGAGATCGTCTCCACCGACGCGCCGTTCGGCGTTCCGCTGCGGCAGGCATTCGCCGCGCGCCAGATGCTGCCGTGAGCTTTCTCGCCCCGTTCTATCTGCTCCTCGGCGGTGCCGTTGCCGTGCCGCTGCTTCTCCACCTCCTGCGCCGGCGCATCGGCGCGAGGCTGGAGTTTCCGGCGGCGCGTTATCTCCTGCGCGCGGAGAAGGAGAACAGCCGCACACTCAGGATTCGAAATCTCTTATTGATGATGTTACGGATCGCCGCGCTGTTGGCGATCACCGTCGCCGCGGCGCGGCCCGTCGCCCGCTGGCTCGGCGCCGGCCACGGCCCGACGGCGCTCGCCATCGTCGTCGACAACTCGCTCAGCTCGTCCGTCGTCGTCGATGGCCGGCCGTTGCTCGACCAATTCAAGGGCATGGCCCGGGACGTTCTCTCCAGCGCCACGCCGGCGGACCGAGTCTGGCTGGTGACGATCGACGGACACGTGCGCGGTGGGACGCCGGCGGTGTTGCGCGACGAGGTCAATCGTCTGGAGGCGATCGCCGGCGCCGGCGATCCGACGACGGCGCTCGCGCGTGCGGCCAGTGTCGTGCGCGCGGCCGGTCTCGAGGCGAAGCAGGTGGCGCTCCTCACCGACGGGCAGCGCACCGAGTGGCAAGGAACGCCGTCGATCGCCGACGCGCAGGTGTTGGTCTATGTCCCCAACGCTCGGCCGCCGGCCAATCGCGCGGTGACGCTCGCCGAGGCGCGGCCCACCCGCTGGACCCCGCGCGGTTCGGTCGCGGCGCGTTTTCTCTCACACGACTCGACGACGTACCGCATCACCCTGAACAACCGCACCTTCACACGAGGCACCGCGGCGCCGAACGAAGAAGTCGTGGTGCACGCGTCGCCGCCGGAACGTGGGTGGCTGGCCGGAACCGTGGAGCTCGAGCCGGACGAGTTGGCGGGCGACAACGTGCGGAACTTCGCTGTGTGGATCGGATCGGCTCCCGGCGTCAACGGACTGCCCTCGGCGGGGCCGTTCGTGAAGAGCGCACTCGACGTCCTTCGTAGCTCGGAGCGCGTCGTCGACGGCCATGACATCGCCGTGACTGGCGCTGACGAGCTCTCGACATTGCCGGCGCTCATCACCGCGCCGCTCGATCCCGTTCGATTGGGCGCGGCGAACCGTGCCCTCGAGCGCGCCGGAATTCCCTGGCGGTTCGGTACGCGGCGCGCGGGTGACGCGGCTGTGCGCGGCGCCGGTTTCGAGGGTGTGAATACCGCCGTGCGATACGATCTCGTTGCGCAGACGGGCGCGGTTGCCGAGACGCTCGCCGTCGTCGGCCGCGATGCGTGGGTTGTCGCCGGGCCGCGATACGTGATCGTTGGCTCGTCGCTCACGCCAGACGCGACCAACTTCCCCGTGCGCGCGTCGTTCGTGCCGTGGCTCGGATCGGTCCTCACGGAGCGACTCGTCGGAGAACCGGGGCAAGTGCTCGAGACGGAACCGGGGGCGCGCATGCCTCGTCCGCGGTGGGCGGACGGATTCGAGACCGTCGACGGTCAACGTACGCCGCTCGGCGACGTGCTCGAGGCGCCGTCGCGCGCGGGCACGTTCTTCCTCACGCGCAACGGACGGCGCGTCGGCGCGCTCGTCGTAAACGGCAGGCCGTCCGAGTCGCAGCTCGAGCAATTCTCGGCGAAGGACTTGAGCGACCGGTTGCACGCCGCCCGAACGCTCGTCGCGCCTGACGCATCGGCGTGGTCATCGATGGCCTTTCGTGGCGCCGCGCGCCGCTCGCTGCTCGAAACGGCGCTGCTCGTCGCGCTCATTCTGTTGGCCACCGAGGCGGTCTTGATCGGCGTTCGCCCGCGACGGATGGCCTGATGGCGCTCGAAAGCCTACTCGATGCGTTCGAGCGGCTGCCCGGATTCCAACGCGTCGTCAACACCCTGCCGGCTCCCGGCGGACGACTTACTGTCGGAGGCCTCCCGGGGTCAGCAGATGCCGTGCTCGTCGCGTCACTGGTTCGGCGTCTGCCGACGCGGTTCATCATGGTCGCCGCGGAGGGCGTCGCCGAGGCGGAGCGGTGGCTCGCCGATCTGACGACGCTGCTCGATGAAACGCCGATCGCCCTCTACCCGCCGCGCGAAGGCTTCGGTGAGGCGGAGCCGCACATGGAAGTGGCGGGCGAGCGCGTGGAGACGCTCGAGCGTCTCACACGCGGTGAGCTTCGCGTGCTGCTCACCACGGCGCGCGCTCTCTCGGAGAAAACGCGCATGCCGCGCGCGCTGCAGTCGCTCCGCGTCGAGCTGCGGAAAGGCGCGACTCATCGGCTCAGGGCGCTGGCTGACCACCTGGAGTCCATTGGTTTCGAGCGCGTATCGATGGTGGACGACATCGCGCAGTTCAGCATCCGCGGCGGAATCTTCGACGTGTATTCGTTCGGCATGGCCGAGCCTATTCGCGCCGAGTTCTGGGGCGACGAGATTGTGGACCTCCGCCATTTCGATCTCTCGTCGCAGCGCTCGACGCGCGCGGTCGATCTCGCGCTCGTGCTACCCGTCGATGGCCATGTGCGCGAGGACGCCGGGGGAGGGGCGTTCGATCGAGGCTCGATCACCACGTTGCTGCCGCCGGATACGCTGCTCTTCGTCCCGCGCGGCTCGCATCTCGAGCCGGAACTGCAACGAACCTGGGCCGACGCGCAGCATCACATCGATCTGGCGCGCCGTCGCGGTGAAGACGCGCCCAACCGCGATGAGCTCTTCGAGGCGCCGGCGACGACGATTGCCTCGCTGCGTAAGCTCGGCGCGGTCGCGGCCGTCGACCTCGACGAGGAACCGGCCGAAGTGGTGTTTCCGCTGCGCGCGCCCGAGGCGATCGACCGCGACATCAAACAGCTCAAGCGCCTCGTTCGCGACGGGACGCCGACGATCATCCTCTGCGACAACGAGGGCCAGGCCGAACGCCTCGACGAGCTGCTGAGCGACGAAGACCGGAACCCGTCGCCGGCGGCGTTGTCGATCGGCGTTCTCGATGGCGGGTTCTCGCTCCCGGGTCTTCGCGTCCTCACCGACCACGAGATCTTTCGCCGCGAACGGCGCATCCGTCGCGCGCGCCGCTACCTCACCGGCGTGTCGATCGAGACGATGTCGCTCAAGCCGGGGGATTTCGTCGTCCACCTCGAGCACGGCGTCGGGATCTACAGGGGCATCGAGACGATCTTCGTCGGCCAGAGCACGATGGAGGTGGCCGTCGTCGAATACGAAGGCGGCGACCGGCTGAACGTTCCGCTCTATCGCATCGACCAGCTCGAGCGCTATCGCTCGGCGGACGATGTCTCGGAGGAATCGCCGCCACCGCGACTGCACAAGCTCGGTGGCCGGCGCTGGGCGCAGCAGCGCGAGAAGACGCGCGCCGCGATCCAGGACATGACGGTCGAGCTGCTCGACCTGTACGCGCGGCGAAAGATCGCGACGCGTCCGTCGCACCTGCCCGATACGCCGTGGCAGCGCCAGCTCGAATCGGCGTTCTTGTTCGAGGACACGCCCGATCAACGCACGGCGACGACGCAGGTCAAAACGGACATGGAAAACACGCGGCCGATGGATCGGCTGCTGGTCGGCGACGTCGGATACGGCAAGACGGAAATCGCCGTACGCGCGGCGTTCAAGGCGGTGCAATCGGAGCGACAGGTCGCCGTCCTCGTTCCGACGACGATCCTCGCCGATCAGCATCTGCGGACATTCTCCGAGCGACTCGCCGACTTCCCGGTGCGCATCGCGGCGTTGAGCCGCTTTCAAAGCGCCAAGGAACAGGCCGTGGTGCTAGAAGAGCTCAAAGCCAAGAAGATCGACATCGTGATCGGCACGCATCGTCTGCTCAGCCCGGACGTCCAGTTCGGCGACCTCGGATTGATCGTCGTCGACGAAGAGCATCGTTTCGGCGTGAAGCACAAGGAACGCCTCAAGCAGCTCAAACTGCAGACCGACGTGCTCACGCTCACGGCGACGCCGATTCCGCGGACGCTCCATCTGTCGCTCGCCGGATTGCGCGACATGACGCTGATGCAGACGGCGCCGCGCGACCGCTCTCCCGTGTTGACCTACGTCGAGCCGTTCGACGAAGGACTGATCGAGGAAGGCATCTCACGCGAGCTGGATCGCGGCGGTCAGGTGTTCTTCGTCCACAACCGCATCGAGACGATTCAGGCGAACGCCGACCACCTGAAAAAGATCGTGCCGCGCGCGCGGATCAGCGTCGCGCACGGACAGATGCGCGAGAAAGAGCTCGAAGAGTGCATGCACCAATTCGTGAACGGCAACATCGACGTCCTCGTCTCGACGATGATCGTCGAATCGGGTCTCGACGTGCCGAACGCGAATACGATGTTCGTCAATCGAGCCGACCATTTCGGCCTGGCGCAGTTGTACCAGCTGCGCGGCCGCGTCGGCCGCTCGCATCGGCGCGCCTACTGCTATCTGCTTGTCCCCGACACCGGCGTCGACGCCGAAGCGGAGCGGCGGCTACAGGTCCTCGAGCATCACACGGAGCTCGGTGCCGGCTATCGCATTGCCGTGAAGGACATGGAAATGCGCGGGGCGGGAAATCTGCTCGGCGCCGAGCAGTCCGGTTTCGTGCACGCGGTGGGCTTCGACATGTATCTGCGGATGCTCGAGGAGACGGTCACCCGACTCATGTCGGGCGACGCCGCGCCGAAGCTCCAGCCGTCCGACGTGACGATCGACACACCCAATTATTTGCCGGACGACTACGTCGTGTCGCAGGACGCGAAAATCGATGTCTACAAGCGTCTCGCCCGCTTCGAGAGCGCGGACGAGGTCGAAGCGCTGCGGAAAGAAATGCGCGATCGCTTCGGCCCGCCGCCGCCGGCCACGGAGGCCATGCTCGCGCTTGCCCAATTGCGGATCGTTGGGGGGGCTTTGGGGATAGAAGGAATCCTGGTGCGCGGCGAGGAAGCCCGCATTACGTTTAGAGGTTCTGCCGCGCCCAGAGTCAAGGGGCTTTCCGCCGCGTTTCACGACGTGCAGTTCCAGGCGGAGGTTCGCCGAGCTGTTCCGCTGTCCTTGAAGCTCACCCGTCTCGGCGGCGCCCCGATGCTCGAAGGCTTGGTCCGCGCTCTTCGCGCGGTTGCCGCATAGCCGCTTTCGTCCAATGTCGTTTTCTCAACACCCTTGTTCTCGTTAGTACCGGTCCTTTTTCCGCCCATATGCGCCCTCTTCGCTTCGTTCCGCTCGCTGCCGCCATTCTCGCCGTCTCCGCCTGCAACGGCCTCAAGGAGGCCCTGACCGCGCACGTCGACGTCGTCGCCCGCGCCGGCTCACAGGAGCTCTCGGTTACCCGTCTCGGTGACCTGCTTGGCAATGCCAAGATCCAGGTTCCGGTGACTCGAGAGACGGCCGCCATCGTCGCCGACATCTGGACGGGTTACCAACAGCTCGCGTTCGCGGCCGCGCATGGTGATTCGCTGAACGACAAGAAGGTCATCGACCAGGCGATGACGCCGATGATCAACGCGCAGCGGCTCAACCGCTACATGGATTCCGTTTCGAAATCGTTCAAGGCGGACTCGGCGACGGAAGCCGAGTACAACCAGGCAGCCGGCGGTTTGCTGTCGGCGCGTCACATCCTGATCGGTTTCAAGAATCCCGGCGTCCCGCCGACGCAGGCCGAGAAGGACTCGTTGAAGAAAAAGGCGGACATGGTTCGCGCGCAGGTCACGCCGGCCAACTTCGCGTCGCTGGTCGACAAGTACAGTACCGATCCGACGGCGAAGCAGAACAAGGGGTCCATGGGCGTCTTTCCGCGCGGCAGGATGGTTCCGCAGTTCTCCGACGCGACGGCGAACCTAAAGCCGGGCGAGATCTCGCAGCCGGTGGAGACGCAGTACGGTTATCACATCATTCAGCGCATGCCGTACGCCGAGGCGCAGAAGGAGTTCGCCGCGCAGTACGCCGAGGCCGCGGTGCGAGTGAAGGACAGCACCTGGATCTCGGGGATCGAGTCGGGCGCCAACATTCAGGTGAAGGACAATGCGCCGGCCTCGATCAAAGAAGCGGTAAAGAATGAAGCCAAGCATCGCACCGATCGGTCGACGCTTGCCACCTTCAAGGGCGGCGAGTTGACGGTCGGCGACTTCCTTGGATGGATGGAGTCGGTTCCGCCGCAGCAGCAGGTGATGCAGCGCATTCCGCAGGCGGCCGATTCGCAGCTCAAGCCGTTCATCAAGCAGGTGACCCTGCAGCAGGTGCTGCTGAAGCGAGCGGATAGCGCGAAGATCCAGCTTACGCCGGAAGAGCACAACAATCTCTACACGTCGGTCGGCGGCCTGGTGACGAACATCTGGCAGGCCTTGGGCGTCGATCCAAAGATGCTCGCCGACAGCGCGAAGAGCACCGCGGAGAAGGAGCGGCTTGCCTCGTCCCGCGTGGACGCGTATCTCGATCGGATGATGGCGGGCCAGGCGCAACCGTTGTCGGTTCCGCGGCCGCTCAAGAAGCTGCTCGACGCGAAGTACGAGGCGTCGGTGAATCCGGCCGGAGTCGATCGTGGCTTCGAGCGGGCGCAGAAGCTCCGCGCGACCGCGGATTCGGCTCGTGCGGCCAGCCAACCGAAGTCGCAGGTGCCGCTGCCAGGCGCCGGCGGGCCTCCGGGCGCGCCGCCTCCGGAAAGCCAACCGCAGCCGCAGCCGCAGGCTCCGCCGGCTACGAAGAAGCCCTAACGACAACGAACGCGAGACACGTGATCTCGAGGGCCAGGGGAAGGACCCCTGGCCCTTGTTCGTGGTACCTTAATTGAGGCGTTGTGTCCGTTTCCGTCTTCACATCATGAACCGTTTCATTCATAAGGCCCTTCCTGCGCTCGCGTTCGCTGCAATCGCCAGCGGTCGTTCGGTCGCGCAGCTGCCGACGCCGCCCGTGACGCCGCCCGTAACGCCGGCCGCGCAAACGGGTCCGGTCGCATTGGACGGCATCGTTGCCGTTGTCGGCGACCAGCCCATCACACGCATCGATTTGCGTGAGCGCGTGCTCGGCAAAATTCAGCGAAAGGAAGTGGCCGAACCCGCGAGCGCGAAGGATTCCGCGACCCTCGATTCGGCGACGCTCTCCGATATGATCGAGGAAGAGCTGCTGCTGCAGAAGGCGACCGACCTCAAGATCACCGTCAGCGACGCTGACGTCGCGTCGCTGCTCGACCGTCAGATTCGCGAGACGCGCAGTCGCTTCCAGACGGAGACCGAGTACCGGAACGCGCTCCAACAGGCCGGACTCGGCACGCCCGAGGAGTATCGGAAGTATCTACTCGAGCAGTACCGTCGCCGGTATACGCTCGAGCGTACGGTGTCGAAGCTGAAACAGGACGGAAAGATCGTCCCGCTCAACGTCACCGACGCCGAGGTCGCGGCGGAATTCGACAAGAGCAAGGACTATCTCCCGCCGAAGCCTCCGACGGTCACCTTCCGCCAGATCGTGCTCGCGCCGCAGGCGAGCCCGAAAGCAAAGGAGGCGGCAAAGCTCAAAGCGGACTCAGTGCTCGCCGAGCTCAAGGCAGGGGCCGATTTCGAGAAGCTCGCGCGACGCGAGTCGATGCATCTGCAATCGAAGGAACTGGGCGGCGACCTCGGATGGGCGCGCCGCGGCGACAATGTTCCCGAGTTCGATCGCTGGCTGTTCGGAACCCCGTTCCAGGCGCCGCTGGCCCCGGGACAATTGAGTCCGGTCTTCGAAACACCGCTCGGGTTCCACATCGTTCGCGTCGACCGCGTGCAGCCGGGCGAAGTAAAGTCGCACCAGATCCTGATCATGCCGAAGATCGATTCGGCCGATTTCGCGCGCGCGTCGCGTCTCGCCGACAGCGTCGCCAAGCTATGGGCCAACGGCACGCCGTTCGACTCGCTCGCTCGCAAGTATCACGACTACGCCGGCAAGGAAGAAACGAGCCTCCTCACGCCGTGGGTGCGCGACAGCCTTCCGCCGTCGTATCAGAAGGGTTTCGCGAACAAGAAGGCGAACGACATCACCACGTTTCAGATTCCGGGGTCGGCGTTCCGGCCCGACGTGCCCAAGTACGTCGTCGCGCAGCTGCTGACCGCCGACGAAGGTGGCGCGCAGACGCTGGGTGAGTTGAAGGCGGCGATTCGTTCGGAGCTCGCGCAGCGAGGCGGAGTGCGGCGGTACGTCGATGCGCTCAGGCGGCAGACGTACGTCTCGATCCGATTGCACTCGGTGCCGACCACCGCTGCCAAGCCGAACGACTGATCGCCGCGGACGCGCATACGTGAGCGAGGACTCCGGAAGTCATCGTCCGCGTCTCGCCGTTACGCTCGGCGACGTGCGCGGCATCGGTCCGGAGATCGTCGCGAAGGCGATGGACAATGCAGCAGTCCACGCCATGGCGGAGCTGATTCTCGTCGGGCCGAATGGCGCGGGCATCGAGGTGGACGAGGCGACAGGAAGCTGGTCGCCGCCCGGATCGCCGGCGGCTGCCGGAAGGTTGGCGGGCCGCGCCATCGAGCGCGCCGTGGCGCTTGCCCTCGAGGGGGCGGTGGACGGCATCGTCACGGCGCCGATCGATAAGTCCGCGCTTCTGGCGGGGGGATACACGTATCCCGGCCACACCGAGATGCTCGCGACGCTGACCGGCCGCCGCGTCGCGATGATGCTGGCGGCGACCACGCCCACGCCCGGCACGAAGAATCCGCTGCGCGTCGTGCTCGCGACGACGCACATTCCGCTGCGCGACGTGCCAACACGCCTGACGGCCGACGCGATCGCGAACGTCGCGAGAACCACGCGCGCCGGCCTGCAGGAATGGTTCGGCATCGAGCAGCCGCGGATCGCACTGTGCGCGTTGAATCCGCACGCCGGCGACCAGGGGCGCTTCGGTACCGAGGACGACGATCTCTTGCGACCGGCCGCTCGCGCGGCGTCGCTGGAGGGGCCGTTTCCAGCCGACACGGTGTTCGTGCGCGCCATGCGAGGCGAGTTCGACGCGGTCATCGCCCCCTACCACGACGTCGGGATGACGGCGATCAAGGTCGCGTCGTTCGGAAGCGCGGTGAACGTGACGCTCGGACTTCCGTTTCCGCGAACGTCGCCCGATCACGGAACAGCGCTCGACATCGCGGGCCGTGGCCTCGCCGATGCGGGAAGCATGATCGAGGCGGTGCTGCTCTGCGCGAAGATCGCGACGCGGCGCCCCCGCCTGGTCGTCGCCTCGAAAGGAGAACAGTGATGTTGAAGTCGCTCGTTGCGGTCTTGTTGTTCGCTCCGGCCGTCGCGCAGCCCCAGCAGGCTGTCGCGACGCGGCCCTCTGCGTCGATCACTGCGTCGGCGGACGACACCGTCATCTCGAGGCTGGTGCGCGAGGGGACCGAGCATTCACACGTCGACGCCGATTTGCAGTACTTGCTCGACGTGATCGGCCCGCGTCTCACGGGAAGCGCCGAGGTGCGGCGCGCGAACGAGTGGACGCAGCAGAAGTTTCGCGAGTACGGAGTGGACAGCACGGCGCTCGAGTCCTGGAGCTTCGGAATCGGGTGGACGCGCGGACCGATGACACTCCGGATGCTCGCGCCGCAGCGACGTGAGCTGCTCGGCGTGTCGTGGGCGTGGTCGCCGGGAACGAACGGGCCCGTCGCCGGAAATGTCATGCTCGTGGACGCGCGCTCGCTCGACGACTATCAGCGGCGCTTCGCCGGCCGTCTGCAAGGCGCGTGGGTGATGCTCGGCCCGGCGCAGTATGTCGTGAACGCGGCCGACCCGCCACGAACGCGCGCCGACAGCGATCGCGTGGACACGCTCATTCGCGCGAACGCGCCGAAGACTCCCGATGAACGGCGATTCTTCGATATACGCTACAGCCTCCTCGCGCGCGAACAAATCGCCGGCATCATTCACGACGGCGCAAAGCAGTACGGCCTGTTCACGATGGCCGGAAGCCCGGCCGGTGTGTCGCCGATGCCGCAGATCGTGATCGGCAACGATGTCTACGCGCAGTTCCAACGCTTGCTGCGGCGCGGCGAAACGGTGCGGATCGAAGCGGACATCAAAAACTCATTCACGCGCGACACGCTTCGGGCATACAACACGGTCGCCGAGATCCGCGGCACCGAGCGTCCCAATGAAGTCGTGATCCTCGGCGCGCATCTCGACTCGTGGGATATCGCGACCGGCGGAACCGACAATGGTGCGGGCGCGATCGCCGTGCTCGAAGCCGCTCGAATCCTCAAGGCGGCGGGCGTCCGACCGAAGCGCACGATCCGGTTCGTGTTGTTCACCGGAGAAGAGCAGGGGTTGTTCGGCTCACAGGAGTACGTCTTCGCCCACGAGCGCGAGCTGGACCGGATTCAGGCGCTTCTCGTCCTCGACAACGGAACGGGCCGGATCACGGGGATGGCGGTCCAGGGACACGACGAGCTCCGGGACCTTTGGGGTTCGATGTTCGCGCCGATCGTCTCATCGCTCGGCCCGCTCGCCGTGCGCTCCGGCATCAAGACCGGAACGGACCATCTCGCGTTCATTCCCTATGGCGTGCCGGGCTTCAACTACGATCAGCTGTCGCGCGGCTATGACCAGACGCATCACTCGCAGGTGGACGACTATAACCACACAGTTCCGCGTGATGTGGCGCAGGCGGCTACCGTCATGGCGGTGAATGCGTGGCAATTGGCGCAGTTACAGGGGTTGTTGCCGAGATGGCCGAAACAGCGTTAGCACTGCCAACAGCGCAACGTCGCTGTCGGCTATGGACGACGGCAGCGGCTGACGGCTGGCTGGCGGCTCGCGGCGGTGCGCCCGGCTGGCGGCTTTTTGGCTTGCGGCTGCGGCTCGCGGCGGTGCGCACGGCTTCGGCGGCGGCTAGTCGGAGTGTTCGGTAGGGCGCTTTCGGTGATTTTTTCGAGGCGGTTCGACGGTCTCGATAAACCGCGAGAGCTTCCGGCAGAGCGTTTGGGTTCTTGGCGAGCAAGTCCTCGAATTCAGGCGTGATGAACCCGCGACGCGTCAGCGTCTTGAGTTCGTCTTGTGTTTCGTCAGCTGATCCTCGCGCCTGTCGCAGATACTTTGCGAGTTGCGGATCGCTATTGAAGCCGCAGCCCTCCGCGATGTTCTCATGAATCGCGTCGGCGGCCCGCAA
>DATMHK010000232.1:0-57501 GCA_035554995.1 Gemmatimonadaceae bacterium | reverse complement strand
GCTACTTCTGCAAATCGGAACTATGGTCGCGCGTCGTCCCGCTGGCGCACGCGCGCGGCATCGAGACGGTGGCCGACGGAACCAACGCCGACGACCTGACGGGCCATCGCCCCGGTGCACTCGCCGCAAAAGAGCAGGGCGTCGTCTCCCCGCTGGCCATGTTCGAGCTCACGAAGGCCGAGATTCGCGACCGCTCGAAGGTCCGTGCCCTCCCAACTTGGGCGCAGCCGTCGTCTCCCTGTCTCTCGTCGCGCATTCCGTACGGCACTCCTGTCACGGTCGCGCGTCTTCGCCGCGTCGAGGAGGCCGAGTCGGCGCTGCGAGCGCTCGGCGTCGCGGGAGATCTCCGCGTGAGGCATTTCGGCGTGAAGGCACGCGTCGAGATGGGGCTGGATGAGATGTCGCAATGGTCCGCGGGTGTCGGGCGACAACGGCTCGATGCCGCGCTCCTCGCCGTCGGGTATGAGCAGATCGAGATCGACCCACGCGGCTTTCGCTCGGGCGCGCTGAACGAGCTGTCGACCGGTGCGTCTCTTTCTCGCCATTAATTTCCCCGCCGCGGTCCGGCGAGAGATCGCGACCGCCACTGCACCATTACGCGAGTGCGCGCCGGAGCTTGGCTGGATCGCCGAGGACCGGTTGCATCTCACGCTCAAATTCCTTGGTGAGCAGGCCGAATCGCGTGTCGAAGCTTTCGCCGCCGCACTGGCGAAGACCGCCGTCCAGCACCGCGAGCTGATCATGGCGGTCGCTGGAATCGGTGCCTTTCCGAACTTTCGTCGGGCTCGCGTCGTATGGATGGGAGTGAGCCAGGATCCCCGTCTCGAGCTTCTGCACCACGACATCGAAGTCGCCTTTGACGCGCTCGGGTGCGAGCTCGAGGGCAGGCCCTTTCGGCCGCACCTCACGCTCGCCCGGGTACGAGAGGCGCTACCCGTCGACCGGATGCGCGAGCTTTGGCGGCGGGCGAAGCGCATCGACTACACGACGGAATTCATCGTGCATTCGATCGATCTCATGCAGAGTGACCTTTCATCGAGCGGGCCAAGGTACACGACGTTGGTGTCGGCGCCGCTCCGGAGTAGCTGATCGATGGGATGCATTGCCAGGCTCGGATGCCTGTTCCTCCTGCTCATTGCGTGCGTGGTGGGGTGGTTCACACGCGATCGTTGGATGCCGGAGCGATTTCGCTCCAGCGCGAGGCCGGAATCGTCGGCGGTGGCGACTTGGCAGCCACTCACGCCGGCGGCGGCGGACAGCGCCGCGGCCGCGCTGGCGCGGCTCAACCAGCCGCGAGGCCAGGTCTTCCAGACGATTTCCGCGGCGTCGGCGGCGTCATACGTCTTCGATCGAATCGCCCGTCGTCCTCCGATGCCGTCGGACAGCGTGGAGGCGATGGGCAACGGCGACCGCCTCTCGATGCGCGCCAGCGTGAGGCTTTCGGACCTCGGTGGATTGGGTGATCTCGGGCCGATACTTGGCATCATCCGAGAGCGCGAACGCGTCTCGCTCACCGGAACGCTGCGAATGGTTTCTCCAGGGACGGCTGAGTTCCAGATTCAAGAGGCCCGCATCCGAGAGCTTCCGCTACCGCGATCCATGATCAAGGCGCTCGCCCGGCGCGTCGCCCGCGGAGACCACCAGCCGGGCCTCGACGAGGACGCCCTGCCGTTGCCGATTCCCCGGTACGTGGGTGACATTCGCGTAGCACGCGGCAAGGTCACCTTGTACAAGACGGTGCAATAACGATGGCTCGACGCATTCTGATCATCGACGACGAGCAGGGCATTCGGGCGGCCCTCGGGCAGCTCCTCGAGTTCGAGGGGTACGACGTTCGGGCTGTCGCCAATGCCGTGGACGGGATCACCGAATATCAGAAGCAGCGTCCCGACCTCGTCTTTCTCGATGTGAAGATGGCGGGGATCGACGGCGTCGAAGCGTTGAAGAAGTTGAAGGAGATCGACCCGAGCGGCGTGATCGTTATGATCAGCGGCCACGCGACGATCCAAACTGCCGTCGAAGCCACGCAGCTCGGCGCGTACGACATTCTCGAGAAGCCGCTCGACACGGATCGCATTCTCGTCACGCTCCGGAACGCGCTGCAGCACCTCGATCTCCACGAGGAAAACGCGCGGCTCCGTGAAACGATTCAGTCGCGCTACGAGATCGTCGGTAAGTCGTACGGCGTTCGCGCCGTGATCGACAAGATCGAGCGTGTGGCGAAGACGCCGGCGCGTGTGCTGATCACCGGCGAGAACGGCACGGGAAAGGAGCTGGTTGCTCGCGCGATCCACGCGCAGTCGACGCGCTCCGACGAGCCCTTCGTCGAGGTGAACTGCGCCGCCATTCCCAGCGAGTTGATCGAGAGCGAGCTGTTCGGTCATATGAAGGGTTCGTTCACCGGCGCCGTCGCCGATCGGGCGGGGAAATTCGAGCAGGCGCACGGTGGAACGCTCTTCCTCGATGAAGTCGGCGACATGAGTCTGGCAGCGCAAGCGAAGGTCTTGCGCGTTCTACAAGACGGTGTCGTCACGCGCATCGGCGGGTCGAAGCCGATCGAGGTAGACGTCCGCGTCCTCGCCGCAACGAACAAGAATCTCGAAGGCGAGATCGCCGAGAATAGATTCCGTGAGGATCTCTTCTACCGGCTGAACGTCGTTCCGATTCACGTTCCGCCGCTGCGCGAGCGGCGGGAGGACATTCCCCTTCTCATCAGTCACTTCGTCAACGTGCTGACGCGCCGTGAAGGCGTCGCGCCGCGCGGCGTGGCGCCGGATGCGGTTGAAAAACTTTCGCAGCTGGATTGGCCCGGCAACGTGCGTGAGCTCCGCAACACGATCGAGCGGTTGTTGATTCTGGCGTCGGGTCCGCGTATCAACGGCGAGGACGTCGCGCGGCTCGTCGGTCGTCGTGATCCGGAGCAAGCCGGGCTCGGCTCGCTGCTCGAGTGCAAGACCTTCGAAGAATTCAAACACGCGGCGGAGCGGGCGTTCTTGCTCGCGAAACTGCGCGAGTTCGACTGGAATGTGTCGGAGACGGCGCGCGCGCTCGACATGCCGCGCTCGAACCTGTACAAAAAGATCGAGCGCTACGCGCTCGCCCGAGAGACGGTGGCCTGATGGCCGATCGCGACTGGGACAAGGAGCTCGCGAAGATCGACAAGCAGCTGGCGTCGATCTCCGACGAAGCGTTGGTTGCAAAACCGGCGGCGCCTGCGGCGCAGACCGGCAAGGCACCGGGGGAGGCGGGGAAAGCGTCGGCGCCGTTGCGTGCTCCCGTCGCGGCGCTCCCAGCGGGTGAGCCACGCGTTCAGCGCGAGACGACCGGTTGGGCCGTATACCTCCGCCTGCTATTGTCCGTCGCCGCCGGCGTCGCGCTGTTGATCTGGCCGTACGACACGCGCTGTGGCACTGGTCTGATCGGTTATCTTGGCGCGACGGGCGTCGTGACGGCGAGCGGCATTTGGAGTGCCGTATGGACATGGCGACATCGAGCGCCGCGGGCCCACACGATCTCGCTGCTGCTCATCCTGTGGGGAATGGTGCTCGGCAGCATCCAGGTGCTGCCGCGCATCGGTTACGGAAAGCCTGATCCGCAGCATCCAGCGACTTGGGCCTGTACCAACGATATTCCGAAATGAAGAATTTCAAGAATTTCATCGGCGGCAGCTGGGTTCCGCCGATTGGTGGCGAGTACTTCGAGAATCGCAATCCCGCGGACTTCGACGACGCGATCGGTCGCTTTCCGTTGTCGGGGGCGGCGGACGTCGAACGCGCGGTCGAGTCGGCGCGAAACGGCTTCGAGCTGTGGCGACGCACACCGGCGCCCGCACGAGGCGACGTGCTGCGACGCATCGGCGATTTGATGGCGACACGAAAGGACGAGATCGCCGATCTCATGACACGCGAGATGGGCAAGCCGCTGGCCGAGACGCGCGGTGATGTCCAGGAAGGGATCGACACCGCCTACTACGCATCGAGTGAAGGTCGTCGTCTGTTCGGACACACGGTGCCGAGCGAGCTGCGGAACAAGTGGGCGATGAGTTTTCGCCGGCCGATCGGCGTCGCCGGAATCATCACGCCGTTCAATTTCCCGATGGCGATTCCGACGTGGAAGATGTTTCCGGCGCTGCTGTGCGGAAACGCGTGCATCTTCAAGCCCGCCGAAGACGTGCCGCACACCGGCCACGTGCTGGTGGAGATCATGCTCGAGGCCGGGCTGCCGCCCGAGGTCATTCAGCTCGTGCACGGTCAGGGCGAGACGGCGGGCGCGGCGATCGTGAACCATCCGTCCATCCCGCTGATCTCCTTCACGGGATCGACGGAGACGGGTCGCATCGTCGGCGAGGTATGCGGCCGCATGCACAAGCGCCTGTCTCTGGAGATGGGCGGCAAGAATGCGATGATCGTGTTCGACGACGCCAATCTCGACCTCGCGCTCGATGGCGTGGTGTGGGGCGCCTTCGGCACGACGGGCCAGCGGTGCACGGCAACCAGCCGCCTGATCATACAGGACCGCGTCCACGACGAGTTCCTGAGCCGCTTGGTCGATCGCGCCCGGTCCCTCAAGCTGGGCGATGGCCGGAAAGAGGGCACCGACGTCGGACCGCTGATCAACGAAAACTCGGTCCAGAAGGTCGAACGGTATGTGGATATCGGACAGAGCGAGGGCGCCGATCTGCTTTGCGGCGGGCAGCGGCCACAGGGCAACGGTCTGAGCAAAGGATTTTTCTTCGAGCCAACAATCTTTACTCGCGTACAACCGGGCATGCGCTTGGAGCAGGAAGAAATCTTTGGTCCCGTTCTTTCTGTAGTACGCTTTCGATCGGCCGATGAGGCGTTCGCGGTCAACAATGACGTGAAGTACGGGCTATCGTCTTCCGTCTACACGCGTGACGTCAACATCGCCATGCGCGCGATGAACGAGCTCGACACGGGCATCACGTACATCAACGCGCCGACGATCGGCGCGGAGGCACATCTCCCCTTTGGAGGCGTAAAACAGACGGGGAATGGGCACCGCGAGGGGGGCTGGGAGGTTTACGAGTTCTACTCGGAGACCAAGGTCGGGTACCTGGATTTCTCGGGTTCCCTGCAGCGCGCGCAGATCGACAACTATCTTGGAACGCCGGATTAATCGCGCGACGCATCTGGCAGAGGTTGCTCCAGCGCGCTATCTCCAATAGGCGCGCCGGCATCGCAGTGAAGGGGGCGCAGGAGATCGATGAGCTCGAACGAGTCAGTATCAGTACCGATCGGTGACGGCGTCGACGGCGCCGCGGGGCGTTCTATCACGCCCCAGCAGCGCATGGACGCCCTCCGCGAGCTCAACCGCGGCCGCAGCGGCCTCGATTTCCTGGCGGAATGGGCGAAGATCCTCCTCGTATCTGTCGTGCTGTTCGGCGTGATCCGCACGTTTTTCGTCGAAGCCTTCAAGATTCCGAGCGGGAGCATGGAGAAGACGCTGCAGGTCGGCGACTTCCTGCTCGTGAACAAGCTCGTCTATGGCGCCGAAGTGCCATTCACGCACAAGCGGCTCCCTCGTCTGCGTGATCCGCATCGCGGCGACGTCATCGTCTTCGAGTACCCGGAAGATCCGACGAAGAACTTCGTGAAGCGCCTCGTCGCTGTGCCCGGCGACACCGTCGAAATGCGAGAAGGGATACTGATTCGGAACGGCGCCAGTTTGGCCGAGCGATACGTCGAACACACAGAGCCCGACATGGACCCCGCGCCCGAGGATTTTCGCTGGCAACGCGATTACCTCGTGAAGACCGCCGCGGCGGCCACCGGCTATCATCCGTCACGAAACAACTGGGGTCCTTTGGTCGTCCCAAATGGGAACTACTTTGTTCTGGGCGACAACCGAGACAACTCGCTCGACAGCCGCTATTGGGGCTTCGTGCCGGATTCGCTCGTCAAGGGACGACCGTTCGTCATCTACTACAGCTATTCGCCCGATTCCTCCGATCGCAGCTTTGCCTGGCTCACGCACATCCGCTGGACGCGGCTGGGTGAGCGGATTCGATAAAAAATTCTGCACCTCACTCTCGCTACCCCACCCGTCGGTCAGCTGATCGCGTAGTCCGTCCGCCGGACAGAGTGCTCTCTCACTCAGCCCGCGGACTCGCTGCACAAGGAGCCGTTGTACGTATGGCAGCTACTGGCCACAAAAAGTCGTCGTACGAGGAAGGCTCGCTCGATCAGTATCTGCGGGATATCAGCGCCTACCCGCTGATTTCGCGCGATGAAGAAGTGCGTCTGGCGCAGAACATTCGCATCGGCGATCAGGAAGCGCTCGATAAGCTCGTGCGCTCCAATCTCCGCTTCGTCGTCTCGGTCGCGAAGAAGTATCAGAACCAGGGCGTTTCGCTCTCCGATCTGATCAACGAGGGCAACCTCGGCCTCATTCGCGCCGCGCATAAATTCGACGAGACGAAGGGCATCAAGTTCATCTCGTACGCCGTGTGGTGGATCCGCCAAGCCATTTTGCAGGCGCTGGCCGAGCAGTCGCGTATCGTGCGCGTGCCGCTCAACCGTGCCGGCACGCTCCATCGCATCGGCAAGCGCGCCAACGCGCTGCTCCAGGAGCTCGGTCGCGATCCGACGCACGAAGAGATCGCGCACGGCATGGACATCACCGAGGAGGAGGTCGCCAAAACGATGGCGATCTCGCAGACGCATCTGTCGCTCGATGCGCCGATGACGCCCGGTGAGGACAACAAGCTCCTCGATTACCTGCCCGACACGCTCAACCCGACGCCGGACGAGCAGACCTTCGAGAAGGCGCTCACCGAATCGATCGAGGAAGCGCTGTCGCACCTCAAGGAACGTGAGTCCAAGATCCTGCGCCTCTACTTCGGCCTCGATGGCAGCGAGCCGATGACCCTCGAGGAGATCGGCGCGCTTCTGGGCATTACGCGCGAGCGGGTGCGACAGATCAAGGAGAAGGCGCTGTCGCGTCTCCGCCATGTGAGTCGGGCGAGAGCTCTGGAGTCCTACCTCGGCTAAGGCGCGCCGCGCGGACTAATCGCGGTCGTCGATCGCGTTAGTTTCGGAGGTCTCGGGTCCCTGGTGTCTGGTCTCAGGTGGAACTGCTGTAGCGCCTTTTCAACCTGAGACCTGGGACCTGGGACCGAAGACCCGAGACCTCGAGTCTTTCCCGGCCACTGGCCGCGATTAAGCCACCAGGAACCACCGACGCCAATGTCAGCCCAAGCCTCTTTCGACGTCACAACCGGCGTCGATCTCCAGGAAGTCGACAACGCGATCAATCAGGCGCAGAAAGAAATCGCCCAGCGGTACGACTTCAAAGGCTCGAACGCGACGATCGAGTTCAAGCGCGCCGAAGCGCTGCTCCTCCTCGTCGCCGACAACGATTTCCAGATGCGCGCGCTTTTCGACGTCGTGCAGACGAAGCTGATCAAGCGCGGCGTGTCGGTGAAAAACCTCGACATCGGCGAGGTCAAGCAGGCCGGCGGCGACACCGTTCGCCGCGAGATCAAGCTGAAAACGTCGCTCGACTCGGATACCGCGAAAAAAGTCGCCGCCGCGATCAAGGACGCAAAGCTCAAGAAAGTCCAAGCCGCCATTCAGGGCGATCAGGTCCGCGTGACCTCGCCGTCGAAGGACGAGCTGCAGCAGGCCATCGCCGTTCTGCGACAGAAGGACTTCGGCGTCGAGCTGAAATTCGGCAACTATCGCTGAACCGCCGGCGGGGCAGCGGGTGGCGGGCAGTTCGCGGCGACGATGTTCCGCAGCTCCGTCGTCCGCGGCGCGATAGCTTCGAGCGCGATCGCGTCATCGTGATTCCACGATCGCCACGCCGCGATCGCTGAATGATCTCGATAGGCGCGCGACTCCGGGCCCCAGCGATTCAACAGCGCGCGTGCGGCGACGCAGCGCTGAGCTTTCTCGTCCGGCGTCGGCGCGGCGTTCGTCATCTCGACGACCGACTGCACCGCGGACGGAACCGCGCCGCCGGAGAGCGTGGCGAGGTGGCCGATGTCGAGCGGCTGCAGCTGTGTGTCGTGGGCTGATTCGGTTCGCGACGCTCGATCGAGATTGGTCCGCGCGACGATGGCGTCCGGATCGGAGATGTTGAGCGCGAGCAGCGTGCCGAAGGCAGACAAAAGGGTGCCGGCAACAAATCGCTGGCCGCGATCTCTCAGCACGGTCGCCGCGGTCCAGAAGAGCAGAAACACAAGCCAGGCGATGAATGCCAGCGGATAGATTCGCTCGACCGTCAGGCCGTAGAAGTGAACGTAGAGCTTGAGGCGGAGAACGGCTGACACTGACACGGCAACGAGCAGCGCGATGATCCATGTGGACAGAACGCCGTGGCGGCGGCGAACCGCATGCTCGGTCGTCGGAATCGCGGCGCGCGTCGCAAGAATGAGCGGAATGGCGAGCGTCGTCACCCACACCAGCTCGAAGAAGCCGCGACGCGCGTAGGCGGAGACGGTGAGTCCGGTACGCGCTCGGAGAAACGCTTCGCCGCCGAAGAACCATCCGAGCTGCGTCACGATGAACGCCGCAAGCAGGACCGCCAACGCTCCGAGGCCGACCGTGATGTCGAGCCGGCTCAATCGCACCGGAAAGCCCGACGACACGCGAGCCGGAGCATCGTCGAGCAGCGCGCCGCGCGCCCAACCGGACACAATCCAGGCGAAGAAGCCCGCGAGCACGACGTGCTCGGCGATCGTGTCGAAGTCGAAGGCGGGAATCGAGACGATGCTCGCGAAAATCGGGTCGGCCGAGCGAAGCAGTGAGCCGAACACGACGACGACCACGAGCCCGATCAACCCTGCACTGACAAATGGCCGCGACCCTCGGGCGATACGTCCCGTCTCCGCGCCAAAGCGGGCGTCACGGAACAGAAGCCGCAACGGTCCGCTCACGGTTTCCAGGAGTTGACGTCGCGCGGCGGCAAAGGAATCGCGGAGTCGGCTGGAGAGGAGTGCGCCATCCGGGTCGTGCAGCGAAACCGCGGCGAGGCCGAGACAGCCGGCGGTGGCGAGCAGGTCGAGCGCGCGCAGCATGTCAGCGTTCCGCCAGGCGAGCGCGGCGGCGCAGACGACGGCCGCGGCAAGCCAGGCGGCGGGTTCGCGGTGGACGGACCGCTGGCCGCGCCACGCCAGCATTTTGAGCTCGAGGGCGAGCAGGGCGATCCAAAGCGGAAAGGCGAGGCCGAGTGGCCCGTCGTGCAGCAGGGCATCGCCTGTGACGCCCAGGAGGACCGCCGCGACGAGAACCCGCTTGGCGAGGCCCGCGGGCAGCATTGGCGCGATTGCCGCAGCGCCGGCCCGTGAGCCCGGGTGCGAGGTATCGGCGATTGGATGGGTCATAATACAGAGTACTTTACAACACAAAGTGTAATCGCGCAAGACCGCTGCTTACGTTTCCACGATGCTTTTTTCTTTCCGCACATCCGTAGAGCGACGATGAAGGTCGCGGTCATCACGCTCGGCTGCGACAAGAACACGGTCGACAGCGAGCGATACGTCGCGAGCCTCGCCGATCGCGGCGCCGAATACACGCCGAATCTCGAAGACGCCGAGATCATCCTCGTCAACACCTGCGGGTTCATCGATGCGGCGAAGAAAGAATCCATCGATGCGCTCGTCGAAGCCGGGCGTCTCAAAGAGACGGGGCAGGCAAGGGCCGTCGTCGGCATTGGCTGCATGGTGCAGCGACACAAGGACGAGCTGATCGAGGCGCTGCCCGAGGTCGATCTCTTTTTAGGCTCGGCGGAAGTCGAGCGCCTGATCCCGGAGCTCGAGGAGCGCGGCTTTCTCGGAGCGGGCGAAGTGCCCGCGGTACACCCGGGCGTTCGACTCTTCACCGGTGGATTGCCGCACGTTCGCTATCTGAAAATCAGCGAAGGGTGCGACCACGGTTGTGCTTTCTGCGCCATTCCGCTGATGCGCGGCAAACATCGCTCGTTCGCGCTCGACGAGATCGTCCGCGAAGCGCAGCTCCTCGAGGCGCAGGGCGCTCGGGAGCTCAATCTCGTCGCGCAGGACCTTGCGCATTACGGCCGCGACCGCCGCGGCGAAAGTCTCGGCCTCCCCGATGTGTTGCAGGCACTTATCCGCGAGACGACGATCCCGTGGATCCGGATGCTGTACGTCTATTCTGCCGGGCTCACGCCGCGGCTACTCGAGCTGATGGCTACCGAACGCCGGATCGTGCCGTATCTCGACATGCCGATTCAGCACGGTTCGGACGCCGTGCTCGCCCGCATGCGTCGCCCTGAGAGGCAGCGCACGATCCGCGAGCGCGTCGCCCGCATCCGCGACACGGTGCCCGACGTGGCGATCCGGACGACGTGCATCGTCGGCTTTCCGGGGGAACTGGACGCGGACTTCGAGATGCTCCTCGAGTTTCTCGAGGAGATCCAGTTCGATCGCGTCGGCGCGTTCACCTATTCGCCGCAGGAAGGGACGCGTGCCGCGGAGATGGACGACGACGTTCCCGAAGGGCTCAAGCTCGAGCGCCTCGAGCGGTTGAACGAGCTTCAGCGCTTGATCACCGCGGAGCGCTACGAGACGCGTCTCGGCCGGATCGTGCCTGCTCTCGTCGATCGTGTCGACGACGAGCAAGTGCAGGCGCGGACCGTGTGGCAGGCCGACGACATCGATGGGGTGACGTACATCGCGGATGCCGCGCAGGTCGCGCCCGGGTCGTTCGTGGACGTTCGGCTGGATGCGGTCGTCGACGACGTGGATTTCGCGGCGTCGTTCGAGCGCGTGGTCTCCGCGCCCACTGAACCGGCTCGGCGGACGCGCGTGTTACCCGTGATGGCAGGGGGATCGATCGGAAGCTACGGCCGATGACGTCTCGCTCGAGCGAGATCATGCACCGGGCGGCCGAGCTCTTCCCTGGCGGGGTCAATTCTCCCGTCCGCGCATTCAGAGGGGTTGGCGGCGAGCCGTTCGTCGTCGAGCGCGGGCAGGGGGCGAGCATCCGGGACGCCGACGGCCACGAATACATCGACTACGTGCTGTCGTGGGGGCCGCTGGTGCACGGCCACGCGCCGCCGCGCGTGATCGCGGCGCTCGACGCGGCGATGCGCCGCGGCACGAGCTTCGGCATTCCGACTGAGGCCGAGGTCGCGCTGGCTGAAGCAGTCACTGAGCGCATGCCGCATGTCGAGATGCTCCGCTTCGTCTCGAGCGGAACAGAGGCGACAATGAGCGCGATTCGGCTGGCACGGGCGTTCACCGAACGAGACGTCATTCTGAAGTTCGACGGCTGTTATCACGGGCACGCCGACTCGTTTCTCGTGCGTGCCGGTTCGGGCGTGGCCACGCTTGGCCTGGCGAACTCACCGGGCGTTCCGCAGGCGTTGGCGTCTCTGACCGTGGTCGCGCCGTTCAACGACCTCGAGGCCGTCGAGGCGCTGCTTCGCGTCAACCGGGTCGCGGCGATCATCGTCGAGCCGGTCGTCGGCAACGCCGGCTTCATCGCGCCAGACCCGAGGTTCCTTACGGGTTTGCGTCAGCTTGCCAGTCAACACGGCGCTCTGCTCATCTTCGATGAGGTGATGACTGGATTTCGCATTGCGTTGGGCGGTGCGCAGGAGCGGTTTGGCGTCACGGCGGATCTGACGACGCTCGGCAAGGTGATCGGCGGAGGACTACCGGTCGCGGCGTACGGCGGTCGGCGAGAATTGATGGAGCTCGTTGCGCCGTCGGGCGCGGTCTATCAGGCGGGAACGCTTTCCGGCAATCCGCTGGCGATGGCGGCGGGCCTGGCGACGCTGGAGGACCTCACGCCCGACGTGCAGGATGGACTTGCCACGCGTACCGCGCGCCTCGTCCAAGGGCTGCGCGAATCGGCGATGCGGCACGGGGTCCCGTTCACCGGGGACTGCGCCGGTTCGATGTGGGGGTTTTTCTTCCGCGCCGAACCGGTTCGCTCGTTCGCCGACGCGAAGACATCGGACGTCGAGCGTTTCAAGCGCTTCTTCCACGCCGCGCTCGACCGTGGCGTTTATCTCGCGCCGTCCGCGTTCGAAGCCGCGTTCATGTCGTCGGCACATGACGACGACGTCATCGACACGACGCTCGAGCGACTCGACGACGCAATGCGGGCGGCGCGTTGATGCAGAGACTTCGTTTCCTGTTGGCGCTCTCGGTTCTTGTGGCTCTGGCACCGGCAAAGGTCCCCGAAACGCCGAAGCGTCGTGGAGGTGAGTCGGACCAGACGATCCGCGTGCTGTTGAATGGGACGGCTGCGACGGCGCGGATCTCGTCGCCTGAGGGTTTCGTGCTGGTCGACCGTGAGAATGCGCTCGCGGCGCGCGCCGAGCGGAACCAGGCGTGGCGCGTGGAGCGCGGCGGAGGGCGCGTGCGCGCCGTTCGACCTGACGGCGTGCCGACGGTTTGGAAGGACGCACTTCGCGCGCGGCCGAACGGCGACGGTCTGTTGAGCGTCGACGGGAAGCCGTTCCGCGGCGAGATCATGTTCGTGGCGGGGGACAGTGGCGTCGCTGTGGTCAATGTGTTGGCGATGGATGACTACTTGATGGGTGTCGTGCCGCTCGAGATGGGTCTGCGTACCGCGAGCGACTCGGCGGCGGTCCAGGCACAGGCAGTCACCGCGCGCAGCTACGCATACACCCATCTCACGCCCAATCGCCCGTACGACGTCACCGGCGGGACGCTCGACCAGCTGTACGGCGGCGTCGCGGCGGAAAACGCGGTCGCGTCCCAAGCCGTCGAAGCCACCCGCGGCCTGGTGCTGCGCTACGCGGGAAGGATCGTCAACGCGCCATACCATTCCACGTGCGGGGGGACGACGGCAGCGTCGTCGGAGATTTGGCGCTCCGAGGACGAGCCCTACCTTCGCCAGGTGAGCGATCGCATCCCCGGAACCGAGCGATTCTACTGCGACATCGCGCCGCGTTTTTCGTGGACGCGGCGCCTGGACGCCCGCACGCTGAATGCGGCGATCGCGCAGTACCTCGCCCACTACGCCAATGTTCCGTCGACGGGCGCCGGAAGTGTCCGCGCGGTCACGATCGCGTCGCACACGCTCTCCGGGCGCGTGGGCACGATCACCGTGAGCACCGACCGCGGCAACTTCAGCCTTCGCGGGAACGACATTCGCTATGTTCTTCGCGCACCCGGTGACGAGATTCTCAACAGCACCTATTTTTCGCTCGACCAGTCGTCGGCGTCCGACGGCTCACTCGCGCAACTCGTCATTCGAGGGTCCGGGTACGGCCATGGTGTGGGGATGTGTCAGTGGGGCGCGATCGGCCGCGCGCGGGCCGGCCAGGACTTTCGCACCATCTTGCGAGCGTATTATCCCGGGACGAGCGTTGGTTCGGCTGGTTCATAGTTTGCTCATGCCGGCGAGCCGTCGCGCGTTGGCGGTTTTCGCGCTCACCAGCCTGTTCCGGGCCGCTCCCGCGATCGCGCAACCGGGCTTCGACAGCATCGCGCTCGACCGGCTGCAGATTCAGTCGCTCGGCCTTTCGGCCGGCTGGGTCGCGCCGTCGCAGGTGTACCCGACGACGCTGTACGCGCTGCAAACGGAATACGGCCCGGTCGCCGCTGGTTGGCGCGCGTATTTCGGCGCGAGCTTCTGGGACTCGCGCTTTCGCGACGGCGTCGTCCAGACCTTCGTCGACTCGCTCCAGAAGAGCGTGAGCCAGCCCACCGCCCAGGTGTTACCGTCGCTGATCCACGTCTACGACGTCACCTTCAGCCTGGGGCTTCACTACACGCCGCCGACGATGAACGGCGACGTCCGTCCGTACTTCGGGTTTGGCGCGGCGGCGCATGTGATCAATGCCGAGGGAAAACTGATCAACGGCACCTTGGTCGAGCGGTCGCTGGACGAGATCGCGGCCGGACTGTTCGTGAACGCGGGGGTGACGATCCGGATCATCCGGCACTTCGGGTTGGAGGGAAGCGTACGTGGGGACATGTTGAGCGCCTTCCGCTCGACGTCGGCGCGGATCGGGGGGAATTACTATTTCGGCCGTGTGCGAGTCATTCAACCGCAGTGACGGCTCGAGCTCACGGGACTAGCAAACGATGACGGACGCAATTCGCATTGGGGTCGTGGGTGCGGGCGCGATCGCCCAGTTGGCGCATTTGCCGGTGCTCGCCAAGATGCGCGGCACTGAGCTCGCGGCGATCTGTGACAACGACCGCCCGAAGGCCCGCGCGCTCGCTGACCGATTCAACGTTGCCGACGTCTTCACCGACATCGAGGACCTCCTCGAGCTGGATGACCTCGACGCGGTCGTCATCGCGACGCCCAACCACCTGCACGAGCCGCACGTCCTGAGCGCACTCGCGGCGAAGCGACACGTGCTCTGTGAGCGCCCGTTGTCGCTGTCATCACGCGGCGTGGAGCGCATTCTCTCGGCGGCGACCAAAGCGGGGTGCATGGTGAGCGTGGCGAACAACCACCGCTACCGGACGGATGTCCAGGCGCTCTCGCGATTCATCCAGGGTGGAGAGCTGGGCAAGATGGTCGGGTTGCGAGCGGGCTCGTACCATGGCAAGCGGCCCGCGGAAGGCTGGCGTTTTCGCCGGCCGGAATCGGGGGGCGGAGCCTTCCTGGATCTCGGCGTCCCGCTCCTCGACCTGGCGCTTTGGCTTTCGGACTATCCCGAACCGGCTCGCGTGACGGCGCACATGGATCGCGCGCGCGGGGCGAGCACGGTGGAAGACGCGATGATCGTGCAGCTCGAGTGCGTCGGTGGAATGTCCTTCCTGTTCGACGTGTCGTCGGTGTACGTGGGTGAAGAAGAGCGCTGGTGGTTCGAGATTCTCGCCACCCGCGGCAGCGCGCGCCTCGCGCCGCTTCGCGTCATCAAGGAGTTGAACGGACGTGCGACGGACGTGTCACCGACGGGCGCGGCCGGCCGCGAGAGCGCGTTCATCCAGTCGTACCGCGCCGAGCTGGCGCATTTTCTCGCGACGGTCAAAGGCGACGTCGGCTACGAGCCGCCGAACGACCAGGTCGCACTCCACCGCATCGTCGAGGTGATCTACAAGGCGGCGGAAGAAGGGAAGGAGATGCGCTTCTAGCCAGCGCCGACCGGCCGCACGGCAATGCCGTCGGCCTCGAAGCCGGCCCGAAGCCGTTGCGCGAATTCGGCGGCGTGGGCGCCATCGCCATGAATGCAGATCGTGTCGACGCGGATGTCGATGTCGCTTCCGTCGACCGCGCGCACCTTGCCCTCGCGAGCCATTCGCACCGCGCGGCTCACCGCGTGGTCGGCGTCGTGGACGAACGCGTCGTCGCGGCGGCGCGAGACGAGCGAGCCATCCGGCATGTAGTTGCGGTCGGCGAACACCTCGCAGGCGGTTCGCAATCCGACGCGATCGCCCTCGGAGACGAGATGACTTCCTGGGAGACCGAACAAGATCAGCGAACTGTCGACGTCGTGTACGGCGCGGGCGATCGCGCTCGAGAGCGGCGCGGACGCCGCGGCCATGTTGTACAGCGCGCCGTGCGCCTTCACGTGTTGCATGGCCACGCCCGCCGCGCGCGCGAACCCGAGTAGCGCGCCCACCTGATACACGACGAGATCGTATGCCTCATCCGGCGTGACGTCCATGTTGCGCCGACCGAAGCCGATCAGATCGGCGAAGCCGGGATGCGCGCCGATCGCGACGCCGCGTTTGGCGGCCTTGGCGATCGTCGTTCGCATCACCGCCGGGTCGCCTCCGTGAAAACCGCAGGCGATGTTGGCCGAGGTGATGAACGGAAAGACGTCGTCGTCGGCGCCGATGCGGTAGGCGCCGAAGCTTTCACCCATGTCGCAGTTGATGTCCACGCGACTGGTCATGAAGCACTCCGTGCAATGTGAAACGGAATCGCCAGCGCGGCCTGCCGGAGGTCGTGCTCCCACGCAAGGTACAGCTCCTGTGCTTCCTCGAGCGAGAGAAACGAGAAGCGGAGGTGATCGCCCGGCTTGAGTTGGGCGACGAGCCCGAGATCCACGCTCGCGACCTCGCCGATTCGTGGATAGCCGCCGGTCGTCTGGCGATCGGCCATCAACACGATGGGTGAGCCGCCGGGTGGCAACTGCACCGTTCCAAACGCGACGCCTTCGGAAAGCAGCTCGGTGGGCGCGCGAAGTGACAACGTCTGGCCATCGAGCCGATAGCCCATGCGATCGGAGCTCGCCGAGACGCGAAAGCGCGACCCGACGAGCGCGGCGAGCGACGCCTCGGTCAGCAGATCGGTGTGGGCACCGCGAATGAGCCGGACGACCGCGTCTTCAGAAATCGGTGTGCGAATGGAGACTCCCGCGCTCCAACGGGCGACGGTGGCCGTATGCCTGCCGGCGTCCGCGCGCACTGACGCGGCGATGCGCCGCGACAGCTCCGACGGCTGCCCGACAGCCAACGAATCGCCGGCGTGGAGTGCTCGACCGGAGAAGCCGCCGAATTCGGCACGCAGATAGGTGCTGCGGCTACCGAAGACGGCGGGGACGTCGATGCCTCCGGCGACAGCGATATACGTCCTGCAGCCGCGGAGCGCGCGGCCGAAATGGAGTGTCGTTCCGGCGGGGAGCAGCGCCGCGTGCCACAACGGAATCGCGGTTGTGCCGACGGCGGCCTCGAGATCGGCGCCGGTGAGCGCGATCAACGTCTCCTCGGTGAAGAGGAGTGATGGACCGATCAGCGTCGTCTCGAGCGCGGCGGCGCTCGCATCGTTGCCGACGACGAGATTGGCGATGCGCATTGCCATGCGATCCATGGCGCCACCGCCGGGAATCCCTTGATGCTGATGCGACGGCCTGCCGAGATCCTGAACGGTCGTCTGAAGGCCGCCGGTCAAGACGCGAATCGTCATCCGGCCGCCTGCTCGAATTCCGCGCGTGAGATGGGTCGAAAGCGCACGCGATCGCCGGTCACGAGCAGCGTCGGCTCTTCACGCGCGATGTCGAAGATCTTCACGGGCGTTTTGCCGATGAGATTCCAACCGCCGGGCGAGACGAGCGGATACACGCCGGTCTGTCGTCCGCCGATGCCGACGGTTCCCGCGGGAACGGCGGTGCGCGGCGTCTTGCGTCGCGGCGTGGCAATTCGCTCCGGCAACCCACCGAGATAGGCGAAGCCCGGCATGAAGCCGACCATATACACGAGGTATTCGGCACCGCTGTGAAGCTCGATCACTTCGTCGGCCGTGAGACCGTGCGCGCGCGCGACGTCGTCGAGATCGGGACCAACGTCGCCGCCGTAGCACACGGGAATCTCGACGACGCGCGGTGCGCCGAGCTCCTCTACGTCGAGGCTGGCAAGTCTTTCGCGGAGGAAGCTCACCACGCATTCGTGTGGCGTCGCGTCGCCCCGACGCGCGGCGGCGCTGGGATCATAGTGCACGACGATACTGACGAACGCGGGGACGAGGTCGACGAACCCCGGAGGCGGATCGCCGCGAATCCGTGTCGACGCCGCTCGGACGAGTCGGTGGGTTCGCTCGTCGATCGTATCGCCGAGCGTGATCATGACGGCGCTGTCGCCCAGCGGCGCAAATTGCATGGGGCGAGTGGCTCGCTTCGCGGCGACGTCGCGTCTGTTAGACGTCGAGACTCATCCCCTCGGCGGCGGCCACGATGCGCAGCCGCGATCCACGGGCCCGCGCGGCGTCGCGGCATGCCGCCGCGCACGCATCGAGATCGTCGTCGGAGCGTTCGGGTTTGTGATGGAACAGGACGAGCGTTTCGACATCGCTGTCGATCGCCAGATCCAGCGCCTCGTCGTAGGTCGAGTGGCCCCACCCGCGGTGTTCGGCGTATTCGTCGTTGGTGTACGTGGCGTCGTGCACGAGCACGTTCACTCCGCGAATGAACGCAACGAGCTCCTCGCGCCAATTCTTGGGCGAGCGATAGCTGTCGTTCGCGGCGAGCTCGTTGTCCGAGACGTAGACGAACGATCGTGGTGCCGGGCCGCGCGACGCGAACCGGTACGCGACGGCTCCGCCGGGGTGCTGTACGCCGAAGGTGGCGAAGTCAAAGTCGTCGGCCGACGGCCGGCTTTCGCCGATATTCTTGAACTCGACGCGCGCGGCGAGATGTTCGAACGGAACGGGAAACACGATGGGCGACATCTGCTCGCGAATCACGCGCCCGATATCGCCGTTCGACGTGCGCGGTCCCCAGATCGTGAATCGGTTTCCCGGCTGGAAGATGGGCGGGAAGAAGGGAAGGCCCTGGATGTGGTCCCAGTGCGCGTGCGTGAGGAACACATCGCCCTCGAGCGTCGCGCCGTTCGAGCGCTCGACCAGCGAGCGTCCGAGCTCACGCAACCCGGTGCCGGCGTCGAGGATGATGAGCCGTCCGGCGGCGGTTCTCACCTCGACGCACGGCGTGTTGCCGCCATAGCGAACGGTGAGCGGTCCCGGTGTGGGGACCGAGCCGCGTGTGCCCCAGAACGTGAGTCGGAGCGTCATGCACGTCCGTCCCGTGGTGCGGACCGCGTCCGCGTCTACAGCCGCGCCTGCGCGCGCTGCTCGAGCGCCGGACGATCGGCGAGCGTGATGCGCCGCCGCTCGACGGTGACCCAGTTCGCGTCCTGGAATTCCTTCATGGCCCGCGACACCGTTTCGCGGCTCGCTCCGATCATCTGCGCGATCGTCTGGTGCGTGAGCGGCTTGTCGATCGTGTTGCTGCCCATCTCTTCGGAGAGATCGAGGAGCAACCGGGCGATGCGGCCCGGCACGTCGAGCAAGACCAGTCCGCCGATCTTTTCGTCGGCGCGGCGCAGGCGGCGCGACAACTCCGTCAGCAGCGACCAGGCGACCGCCGGCGACGATTCGACGCGCTTTCGGAAATCCTCACGACGCAGCACGAGCAAGTGCGAGTCGTCCATCGCGATGACGTGCGCGGAGCGCGGACGATCGTCGATGAGTGAGAGCTCGCCAAAATGCTCACTCACGCCGAGAACGCCGAGGATGACCTCGCGGCCGTCTTCGCCGATGAGAACCACTTTGACGCGACCCTGTCGGACGACGAACAGCGAGTCGCCTGGATCGTTTTCAAAGAGGATGACGCTGCCGCGCGGGTAGAACCGCTCGCGAGTCATGTCGGCGAACCGCTGCAGCTCGGAGCGGTCCAGACCGCTGAACAGGGGAACGGTGGCGAGGAAGTCCGTAGTGGTGGTAGTCACAGCAGGCGAAGTTAGCGGGCTTGGCGGACCGGTGTCAAAGGGCGAAAACCCTTGTCGTCTTGTCTGTTAGACCATTGAGTGGCTATATTTCCAAGCTACCCAAAACCCGGGCCGCGTGCGGGTGGAGGTTGCCGGACGCGAGTGCGTTCTGCGCTCCATCGTTTCGCGCGGTCCAACGGATCCGAGAGGTTCCAGTGAAAGCCGACATTCATCCCGAGTACGCCACGGCCACGGTCAAGTGCGCGTGCGGGAATACCTTCCAGACTCGTTCCACGCAGGCAGAGATCCACACCGACGTGTGCGCGGCGTGCCATCCGTTCTTCACGGGCAAGCAGCGTTTGATGGATACCGCCGGCCGCATCGAGCGCTTCCGCCAGAAGTTCGCCAAGTCGACGAGCTGAGGCGACTGTCTGGGGCTCCGCGATCGCATAACGGCCGCCCTCGCGCGTGCCGAGGAGGTCGAGCGGGCGCTCGCTAATCCGGCGGGCGTCCGCGACGCGGCGGAATTCGCGGAGCTCGGCCGCGAGCACAGTCGGCTGCTTCCGGTGGTCGAGCTAGCGGCCCAATTGAGTAAATCGGAGAACGAGCTCGCGCAGGCGCGCGAGCTCGTTTCCATTGATGACCCCGAGCTCGCCGCCGAGGCGCGCGCCGAAGTCGCGCGCACCGAAAGCCGGATCGACGAACTACAAGACGCGCTCCTGCGCGCGCTCCTGCCGCGGGATCCACTGGAAGACCGCAACGCCATCGTCGAGCTCCGCGCCGGCACGGGCGGCGACGAAGCGGCGCTGTTCGCCGCCGACCTGTACCGCATGTACACGCGGTTCTGCGAGCGCCAGGGCTGGCGTGTCGAGACGATGTCTTACTCCGACGGGACACTCGGCGGTATTCGAGAAGTCATATTTAAGGTCTCGGGGAGTGGCGCTTACGGATCGATGCGCTGGGAATCCGGCGTGCACCGCGTCCAGCGCGTGCCGAGAACCGAGAGCCAGGGTCGCATCCATACCTCGGCGGCCACGGTCGCCGTGCTACCGGAAGCGGAAGCGGTGGACGTCAAGATCGAGGACAAAGACATCCGCATCGACGTGTTCCGTTCGTCGGGCCCGGGCGGGCAGAGCGTCAACACGACCGACTCCGCGGTGCGCATCACGCACCTTCCCACCGGCCTGGTCGTGAGCCAGCAGGACCAGAAATCGCAGCTGCAGAACAAGCTCAAGGCGATGGAAGTCCTCCGCGCGCGACTCCTCGGCCTGCGCATTCAGCAGCAGCAGGACGAACGCGCCAAGATGCGGCGGTCGCAGGTCGGCGGCGGCGACCGGTCGGAGAAGATTCGAACCTACAACTATCCGCAGAGCCGCGTCACCGACCATCGCGTCGACTGGACGACACACAATCTGCAGGGGTTCGTCGACGGAGACATCGGCGATCTGATCGAAGCGCTCAAGCTCGCGGACGTCGAGGAACAGCTGGGAGCGGACGTGTGACCGCCGAGCGTGCCGCGGACGCCGTCACCGTCAGCCGCGTTCTCGACGAGCTCGTTCGCGCGCTGTCGGATCGCGGCATGACGGAACCGATGACCGAGGCGCGCGAGATCATCTCCGCGCTGCTCGACGTTCCGCGCTTCTGGCCGATCGTGAACGGCGGCGTCGAGCTCGAAGCGTCGCTGCAGGAACGCGCGCGCGCCGCCGCCGACCGGCGAGCGCGCGGCGCCCCGCTCGCCTATGCCGTCGGCCGGGCGAGCTTCCGTCATCTGACGCTGGACGTCGACGAGCGCGTGCTGATTCCGCGGCCGGAGACGGAGCAGCTGGTCGATCTCGTGCTCGACGAAACAGGCCTTCAGACGGGAGGCATCGCGATCGACATCGGAACGGGGTCCGGCGCGATTGCGATCGCCTTGGCGGCGGAAGGGACGTTTAGCCGCGTGTATGGCACCGACGTCTCGCGGGATGCCGTCGACGTGGCCCGGCACAACGCGAGCCTCTGTGCGCCGTTGCTGCGATCGTCGGTCGCGTTCGTTCACGGTTCGCTGCTCGGACCGCTCGCCGACCTTCGGGCGCGCGTCATCGTTTCCAACCCGCCCTACATTGCGCTGGGCGAGGCGGGTGCGCTGCCGGCGAGCGTCCGTGACTGGGAACCATCCGTCGCGCTCTACGGAGGACTGGACGGCATGGCGACGACGGCGCGTCTCGTCCGGGAGGCGGCCGGCGCGCTCGAGCCGGGCGGCCTGCTCGCCGTGGAAGTCGATGCACGCCGCGCGTCGCTGGCGGCGGATCTCGTCGGCCGAGATCCCAGGTTCCATCGCATTCGCGTGGAGCTGGACCTGGCCGGCCGCGAACGGTTCGTGCTCGCGCGCCGGCGACACGATTCTCTTTGACGGAGTGGGGGTGGGGGAATGATCGAGGACAAGGCCAAAGAGCTCGGACGTCTGATCGGCCAGAGCACGGAATACAAAGAAGTCAAACGGTCCAGCGACGCGCTGAACGAGGACAAGGAAACGGTCGCGTTGCTTCAGAAGATGGAGCAGCTCCGCGTCGACGCGCAGCGCATGCTGCAGCGCGGCGAGCGCCCCACCGAGGAGATGGAGCGGCAGCTCGATACGCTCCTCGCCGACATTCAGGGCCGGATGACCTATCAACGCTTGCTCGTCGCGCAGGAAAACTTCGACAAGACCATGGCGCGCGTGAACGACTGGATCCTCGAGGGCATCGAGAAGGGCGCCGCGAGCCCGATCATCACGCTCGGCTGACGCCAACCCATGACGAGCGGGCAGGGGCTGCTCATCGTGTTCGAGGGCGCCGAGGGCGCCGGCAAGAGCACACAGCTCCGCAAACTCGCCGAGTGTCTCGGCGCGGCCGGACGCAACGTCGTCGCCGTGCGTGAACCCGGTGGGACCGTGGTCGGCGACGAGATCCGACGCATTCTATTGGATCCTCAATCCGACATCGTGCCGCGCGCCGAAGCGCTGCTGTTCATGGCATCGCGCGCGCAGCTCGTTGAGCGCGAGATCCGGCCGGCACTCGGCGAAGGGGCGGTGGTCCTCGTCGATCGTTTTTTTCTGTCGACGTACGCGTATCAAGGCATCGGCCGCGGCCTTCCCGAGGAAGCGCTGCGTCAAGCCAACGCGATGGCGACGGACGGCTTGGTACCCGACCTCACGCTTCTGTTGACCGTATCGGTCGAGCGCGGCATGGCGCGCGTGGGCGCTCGCGACCGCGGCCTCGATCGCATCGAAAACGTCGAGCTCGAATTTCACGAGCGCGTCGCGCGGGCATTCGAGACTTTTGCCACTCGCACGTGGCAGTCGGAGCACCGCGAGTGCGGACCGATCGCGCTCATCGACGCGACGGGCAGCGAACACGACGTTTTCGCGCTCGTGCTCGCCGAGCTTCATGCGCGGTGGCCCGGAACTTTCCCCCCGCGGTAAGCATGCGATCGCGCGCAATGTTCGCCATTGTGGTTCTCAGCTGCGCCCTGGTGTCCGGCGGCTGGTTCGTCGAACGCGGACTGGTCGGCAAAACTGCCGCGTCACCGGTGAACGGTGGACGGCTCTTCGATCAGGTGTTCGAGCGCGTATCGCACGCCTACGTCGACACACTGGCCGACTCAGCGCTCTATCGCCGTGCGGTCGATGGATTGGTTTCCGAGTTGGGCGACCCGCACAGCGCGTATCTCTCGCCGAAGCTGATGGCGACCTTGTCGGAGCGCACCAGCGGACGATACGCGGGGGTTGGCGCGCAGATCGACATTCGCGACGGCTGGATCACGATCGTCGCTCCGATGCCCGGCGGACCGGCGCTGGACGCCGGCATTCGCGCGGGCGACCGGATCGTCGAGGTCAACGGCGCGGAGCTGCGCGGTGTTACCGTCGAGGCAGCCCAGAAGGCGCTGCGCGGCGCGCCCGGTTCCGTCGTCCGCGTCACGATCGAACGCCCGGGCGTCACGACGCCTCTCAAGTTCGCGTTGACCCGCAAGGAAGTCCGCGTCCGGCCTGTGTCGCACGCGTTACTCCTGAACGACGGCATTGGCTACGTGTCGCTCGCCATCTTCAGCCAGGAAGCGGCCGGCGATTTGTATCGTGCGATCGACTCGCTGCGCGCCGCGGGGATGCGGACGCTGATGTTCGATTTGCGCGGCGATCCGGGCGGCTTGCTCGACGAAGGCGTCGCGGTGAGCGACCTGTTCCTCAACTCGGGTCAGGGAATCGTCTCGATGAAGGGCCGTACGCAGGACGCATCGCGCAGCTACGCCGATCGCGCCTCTCAGGCTTGGCCGGATATGCCGGTTGCCGTCCTGGTCGACAGCAACACGGCGAGCGCCGCCGAGATCGTCGCCGGCGCGCTTCAGGACCATGACCGGGCGATCCTGCTCGGAACGACCACATACGGCAAGGGAAGCGCGCAGACGGTCTTCCCGCTGGGACAGTCGGGGGGGGGCGCGCTCAAGTTGACGATCGCGCTGTGGTACACGCCGTCGGGGCGCAGCATCAACCGGGCGCGTACCGACGGGAGCGACGCGCCGCCCGACACCGCGCCGCGTCCGAGGTACAAGACCGACGACGGTCGGACGGTGCTCGGCGGCGGCGGGATCACCCCCGACGTCGTCATCCCGATCGACAGATCGCGCACATCCGACTCGACTTTCGACCAGGCGCTGGGAAAACACATCCCCGAGTTTCGTGACGCGCTCACCGATTATGCGCGAGCGCTCGAGGGCTCGCGAGCAGTCACGGCGCCCGCGTTCACGGTGACACCGGAGATGCGCGCCGAGCTCTGGAAGCGAATGAAGGCGCGCGGTGTCGTCATGGACTCGACGACGTACATCAAAGCCGCGCCGCTGGTCGACCGTGTGCTGGGCTACGAGATCACGCGTTATGTCTTCGGACCGGACGCGGAATTCCAGCGCCGGTTGCACGACGACTCGACGCTCGCGCGCGCACTGTCGATTGTCCGCGGCGCGACCACGCAGCGCGAGTTGCTGCAGCGCGCGGCGAATCAGCCGCCGCCGAAGCGTTCCTGACGTCTACGGTTTGGTCTGGTCGACGATCTTCACGCCGGCCGGCACCTTGAAAATGAACGCCGAGCGATCGACGGTCGGATTCGTCTCGATGGCCGTCAGGCGTACGTGCCGGGTGACGCCGCTCGGTTCCGTCTCTTCGAATTCGCGAATGAGCGCGTCGTCATCGTCCACCCAGACCGTTGCCTGCGTGAACGGCGCGTTGGTGCCCTTTTTGGGGACGAGCTTCAACGCATGCGTGGCGTGGCCATCGACCGTCTTGGTGCCCGCGGCGGTGATGTCGTACTTGGCGCGCGGTGAATCGAGGAACTGTCCGGTGAGATCGATCGGCGTCGACGCAGGGTCTGTCGCGGGACGCTTGAGGACCTGTCCCGCCGCCGTGCTGGGCAAATAGATCCAGACGGCTTTGCCGTCGGCGACGATGGCGTCGGACGCCGGCTGGCTGAAGCGAATCGAAAGGCGGTTCGGGCGTTCCTGCACGTATTGACCGCGCGCCGTGGCGCTCGAACCGGTGATCTGGTTCGTCACCGTTTGCTCGAAGGTACCGCGAACGGTTTTTACCTTCGTCCACGCGGCGACGGCGCGGTCGATGGTCGCATCGATGTTCTGTGCGCCCAGCGGCGCGGTGACACACGCGACGAGCAGGGCAGTGGTGAGCGATCTCATGATGTTTGCTACACGCCGGCAGCCGCCACCGTTCCGGCCGGGGTCGCCACCGACCGCCCGATCGCCGTGCTGATGGCGCGCAACTCGGTGATCAGCCTGGCAAACTGGTCCGGGTAAAGCGACTGGCCCCCGTCAGATAAGGCGCGGTCCGGCGTCGGATGTACTTCGACGATGATTCCGTCGGCGCCTGCCGCGACCGCGGCCCGAGCCATCGGAATGACCTTGTCGCGCAGCCCGGTCCCGTGGCTCGGGTCGGCGATCATCGGGAGATGCGAGAGTCGTTGAACGATCGGGATCGCGGTGAGGTCGAACAAATTGCGCGTCATCGTGTCGAAGCTGCGAATCCCACGCTCGCAGAGGATCACCTGGCCGTTGCCTTCGGCGAGGATGTATTCGGCGCTCATCAACAGATCGGTGATCGTCGCCGCCATGCCGCGCTTGAGAAGCACAGGCTTCTGAATCTTGCCGACGGCGCGCAGCAGTGAGTAGTTCTGCATGTTGCGGGCGCCGATCTGAATGCAATCGGCGTATTCGGCGACGAGATGCGCCCCCTCTTCATCGAGCGCTTCGGTGACGATGGGCAGTCCCGTTTCCTGCCGCGCCAATGCCAGCAGCTCCAGTCCGCGCTTGCCGAGTCCCTGAAAGGAGTACGGCGAGCTGCGGGGCTTGAACGCGCCGCCGCGAAGCGCGGCGGCGCCGGCCGCGCGGACCGCGCGTGCCGCCTCGACAATCTGTTCCTCGGATTCGACGGAGCAGGGTCCGGCGATGATGACTATTTCGCCCGTGCCAAAGGCAACGCCGGGAGCGATCGTGACGACGGTGTTTTCCTCGCGCCACTCGCGCGAAACCTGCTTGTACGGCTTGCTGACGTGAATGATTTCCGCGACGCCGGGAAGCGCCTCGACGCGCGATCCGTCGACGCGCCCGTCGTTGCCGATGAGGCCCACCGTCGTGCGCGTCCCGCCGGGCATCGGGCGCGCGGTGTAGCCCATCTCTTCTATCGTCTTCACGACGCGCTCGATGTCCGCGGGCGTCGCGTGGTTGTGCATCACGACCAGCATTACTCGTCCTCGAGATCGAAGTACCAACCGTCATGCGCCAGCGTGACGGGTCCGGCATAGCGTCCGCGCACGATACCGCGAATGTCGACATCCTCGACCGGCGGGTAAAAGTGCGTCAGTGCCAAGTGCTTCGGCGCGGCCGCCGCGGCCAGCTCGGCGCACTGCTCGGGTGTGAGGTGCTGCGGAATCTGCATAGCGGACGGGAGAGAACACTCGCACACGAGCAAGTCACACCCCCGCGACCACGCCGCCAGCTCGTCGGACGGGCCGGTGTCGCCCGTATAGACGACTCGCCGCCCGGCGCGCTCCATGGAATATGCCACACTCTCCGCCGTGTGTGGAACGGCGCAGCAGGCGAGTCGAACACCCGCCGGCAGCTCGACGACATCGGCCGGCGTGATCTCCTGGATCGAGAGCGGAAACCCCGGCGCGGTGAGCCAATCGCCGTACGCCGCGGAGAGCCGCGCAAGGAGTCCAGTGGTGCCCACGGGACCGATGATCGTCAACGGTTCGCTGCGCGGCGGCAGAAATCCGTATTTCCAGGCGAAAACGAGCGACGGCAAATCGCCGTGATGGTCGATATGGAAGTGCGTCAGGGCCACGTGCGTGATCGTGCGCCATTGAGCTCCGAGCTCGGCGAGCCGCCGCGTCGTGCCGGACCCGCAGTCGACGAGCAGGCGCAGGTCCGCGGCCTCGAGCAGATAGGCGGCGCAGCTTCTCGCTCCGGTGAGCGAGATGGTGCCGGTGCCGAGGGTGGTGAAGCGCACGAATCACTGCCCGAGAAAGAGAATCTTCTTCGTTGTCCGCACGCCGTCAGCCTCGAAGGCGGCGATATAGACGCCCGACGGAACCAGTCGTCCCTCGTTGTCACGCCCATCCCATGAGAAACGTGGGTCGCATCCGCCACCGCCGCTGACCAGTCGCCCATACGCGCCGCCGGCGAACCGGCCGGATCCGTTCCCCGGAATGATCGATCGAACGGCGCGGAGACGGACATCGTAAATCGTCAGCTTTACGTTGGCTTCGCGGGCTAGATCGAACCAGAAGCAAGTGATGTCGGACATGCTGCCATGTCCGAACGGGTTTGGAAAATTCTGATAAAAGATCGTCGCCGTCGGACACTCGGCCGTTTGGATGACGAAGGTGCCGGGGCTCGCGACGGTGATCTGGTTCTTGCTGCCGCCGTTGATCGCGCGAGCGGTCAAGCGCCAGCTGTACGACGTACAGGCTTCGAGCGGCGTCGGCACGACGAAGCTGGTGTCGGTTGGTTGGAACTGAAAATCCTCATGTCCATTCTTCGTGTTGATGATCGACAACGTGTACCGCCACGGCCCGGGAGGCAGCGTGATGCCCGGGCTGCTCCAAACGAATCGAGGTTGCCGAGTGAACAACACGTCATTGCTGAGGCGCGTCGGGCTGATGAGTCGGAGCCACGAGCGCACGTTGAAGGATCGCAGGTCTTGGCGGATCACCTGACCCTGGCCATCGATCAGTCGCGCACGAAAGAAAACGGCGGCATGCTCGGGAAAGAGCGAGTCCGCCTGTACGGACAGGGTCAGGTCCGAGCTGGCGCTGATGATGATCGGCGCCCGGAACTGCGGTTCAAGCGCCGCTTCGAGCGTCAGGCTGTAGGGGCCGAGCGACGGCGGTCCCGGCGTGCCTTCGACGAGTATCGGCGGCGCCGGCGAGATGCTGTCATTCGCGATCGGCACTGAGATCGTGATGGACTGCGCTCCCGCGACGCGCAGCCCCCCGCCCGCAACTGCCGCGATCAACGCGAGCGCCGCCGCGCGGCGCCCCCATCTCATACCGCGGTAGGCACCGCGCCGGCGATCGCGTCGCCAACGAGCATTTCGTCGACGGCGGAGGCGCCGCGCATCCTGACGCTGACGAGCGACGAGACGCCCGGCTCCTGCATCGTGACGCCGTAGACCGCGTCGGCGGCCTCGGTCGTCGTTCGCGGGTTGTGCGTGATGACGATGAACTGCGTGCGCGTCTTGAATTGCGTCAGCATGCGCACGAAGCGTCCGATGTTGGCATCGTCGAGCGGGGCGTCCACTTCGTCGAGCAGACAGAAGGGGCTCGGCTTCGTGAGGAAGATGCCGAAGAGGAGCGACAACGCGACGAGCGCGCGTTCGCCGCTCGACAGCAGGTGGATGCGCTGCGTTCGCTTGCCGCGCGGCGACGCATGGATCTCGATGTCGCAGTCCAGTGGCGTGTCCGGATTCTCGAGGCGCAGGTCGCATTCGCCGCCGCCGAACAACGACATGAAGATCTGCCGGAAATTCTCGCGCACCTGGGCGAACGTCGCGAGGAAGAGCTCTCTGGCGGTGCTATCAATCTCGCGGATCGCCTGCTGGAGCGTCTGCTTCGCCTCGGTGAGGTCGGCCCGCTGGGTCGTCAAGAAATCCTGCCGCTTGAGCGTTTCCTCATGCTCCTCGATCGCCAGCACGTTCACCGGTCCGAGGCGTTCGATCTCCTGGCGCAGCGACTCGGTTTCAGCGCGGAGCGACTCGTCGTCGATCTCCAGCGGCTGAACTTCGGCCAACATGTCGTCGAGGGGACGGCGCCATTCCGCTTCCAGACGCTCGCGGATCGCCGTCCGGCGGCCGCCCAGTTCCGTATGGCGAAGCTCGGAGTGGTGCAGCTCTTCGCTGTGCGCCTGCGCCTGACGGCGCGTCTCGACGAGCGCGTGATCTGTGGAGGCGAGGTGGTCGTCGGCGGTGCGAACCCCTTCCTCGGCGCGATCCAGCCGTCCCTCGCCGTCGGCGAGCGTGGCTTCGCGCGTCTCGAGATCCATCTGCCAGCCCGCCATCTGCTCGGCGAGCACCGAATCGGCCTGCGACAGGTCGGTGAGCTCGGCGCGAAGGGCGTCGAGCCTCGCGACCGCCGACTCCTGTTCCTGGGCGAGCCGCCGCTCGCGGTCGTGGGCTACCTGGACCCGCGCCTGAATCTGCGCTTCGGCGATTTGCGCGGAGGTCCGCGTCTCACGCGAAGACTCGTGCTGCCGCTCGGCCGACACGAGCAGCTCACGAGCGCGCGACACCGCTTCATTGCGCGTGGTGAGGGCTTCGGAGACCGTGCGCGCCTCCTCCTCGAGCCGTCCTACCTGCTCGACGAGTGTGTCGCGCCGAGCACCGAGCCGCTCCTCGAGCGCGCTCGCTTCGTGCACGTCGCGCTCGGCGCGCTGGCGGCGGCGCTCGAGCTCACCGTGATGCTCGGCTGAGCGGCGGGCCTCGACCTGTGCCGTTTCGAGCGACGCCGCGACGCCGGCGAGCTGACGCTCCGATTCCTCGACCGCGCTTCGCATGGCGTCGGAAGCAGCCATCGCCTCCTGACGCGCGCGCTCCGTTACCGTGAGCTGCGCGCGTAGCGCGAACAGCTCGGCGCGGCGGCGGAGGGGGCCGGGGCCACCCGTCGTGCCGGGAAGCCAAACGGCGCCGCGTGAGTCGACGAACGCCGTTCCTTCATCGACCGGCAGGACTTGGCCGAGGAGCGCGCGAACCCACGCGTGTCCGGCGCCTGATGCCTCGACGCGATGCGACAGAGCCTCGGCCGGCGATTCGCCGGGTTCGCGCAGTGCATCGAGTGGGAGAAGAAGCAGCGGCCCCGGATTGGTCTCGGCGTGCCACGATCGCACGGCGTCGGCCGCGCGCTGATCGCGAACGAGCACCGCGTGCACGGTGGCGCCGAGGAAGCGCTCGACGAGCAGCGCCGACGCCTGATCGGCGCCGATAAAGTCGCTCAATGGCCCGATCACCTCGCCGTCGCCGAAGCGCTCACGCTCGCGCAGCAGGCGCGCCGCCGCCGGCGCCAAGCCGACGCGCTCGCGCTCGAGTGCGTCGAGGGCGTTGACCTTGCCTTGAAGCGACGCGTGCGCTTCGTCGGCGCGGAAGAGGTCCGCACGGGCCGCGGATTCCCGCTCGCGCGCGGCGCGATCTTCAGCCTTCGCCGACTCGAGCGCGGCAGTCCGGTCTTCTACCACGCGACGCGCCGTTTCGAGCGCGACAACGCTCTGCTCCAGCTCGCGATCGACGGCCGCGAGGGCGTCGAGGAGTTGGGTGTGTTCGACGGCGAGCTGCTCCAGGCGTTGTGCGAGCTCGTCGTTCTCGTGACGCGCCCGTTCGCGATCGATCTCGACCCGGCGCGCGCGGTCTTGCAGCTCGCGTTGCGCCGTCTCCGTCTCGTCGAGGGCGGCGCGAAGCCGCGTGACCGATTGCCGCGACTCGTCTTCCTGCCGCTGGCGGTCGGCGAGGGCCTGACGCGCCGCTTCGAACTCCTGCTCGAGCCGCACGCGATCGTCGACGATCTGCGCATGATCGGTGGACAGGCGTACGCCGTACGCCTCGCCCTCGTTCGCCTCGAGCTCGGCGCGTTGTCGTCGCGCGAGCGCGTTGCGCTGGCGCTCTTCGGCGACCGCCATCTCCGAGCGAATCTGCTGCACTTGCTCTCGCTGCGTGGACACGAGGCGAAGCAGCTCAGTGCGCTGCGCCTCGGCGGCGGCGCGAGCGCCTTGCGCCGCGTCCCGGGTCGCTTCGGCATCATTCACCGCCGTCTCGACCCGCGGCGCCGATTCACGCAGCTCGTGAACGCGCGCGTCGAGTCGCTGCAGCTCACCGTGCCAAGCTTCCATCTCACGTTTGGCCAGCGCCAGCTCTACGGTGAAGCGTCGCGTATTGAGCTCGGCGTAGCGTTCGGCGCGTCGCCGCTGGCGCGCGAGCGACCGCACCTGGCTCTGCACTTCGGTGATGAGGTCATCGAGCCGCTGCAGATCGACGGTCGTCTCCTCCAGACGACGCTCGGCGGTGCGACGGCGATCGCGATAGAGTCCTACGCCCGCGGCTTCCTCGAACAGCTCGCGGCGGTCGTCCGGGCGGTCGGACAAGAGCGCGTCGATCATCTTGCTTTCGATGACCACGCCCGTGTCGGCGCCAAGACCGGTGCCGCGAAGCAGATCCGAGATGTCGCGCAGACGGCACGGCGTGCGATTCAGGAAATAGTCGCTTTCGCCGGAGCGCGAGAGGCGACGCGTGATCACAACTTCCTGGAACGCGACGGGCAGCGTGCCGTCTTCATTCGAGAAGTGCAACGAGACTTCGGCGACGTTCACCGCCCGGCGCGCCGACGAACCCTGGAAGATCACTTCTTCCATCTTGGCGCCGCGCAGCAAACGCGCGCGCTGCTCGCCGAGCACCCAGCGAACGGCGTCGGAGACATTGGATTTGCCGCAGCCATTCGGCCCGACGATCGCCGTGACGCCCGGGTTGAACAGCATCTCGGTGGAGTCGGCGAACGATTTGAAGCCCTGCAACTCGAGCTTGGTGAGCCGCACTAGAACGATCTCCCTTTGCGATACACGAGCACCGGAGTGATACCCGACGCGCGAAGCGAGCCGGCATACAACATTGACTGCCCCGGCGATTGGAAAGCGCCGATCAGCAACCACGCACTTCCATTGGCCTGGCGGAGAGCGTACACCGGTTGACCGCGGTCCGCGTACATGGAAACCATGCCCGGCACGGCCGACGCTGGTACGCCCGAATCGATGAGAAAAGCGAGAGGCAGGTGAACAACGGCGCCGTTGCCCGGATCCAGCACCTTGCGACGCCGCATGGCTTCGAGAAGTGAATCCGCGCCAACCCGATCCTTGTACGCTCCAGCAATCACCTTGTACCACTGGGCGCCTTGAATCAGCGCCGGAGCAAAGGTCGCGGCCGGCAGCGTCTTCCCATCTTTTTGCAGCTTCAAGATAGCGCCCGCCTGCGTATTCGCAGCAAGTAATTCGACGCCGAACGCCGACGCCTGCGCCGAATCCTCGGGGTTGTTCACTTCCGGTGTTTCTGGCTGCAGCGAGCCAGTGTCGACGGCGGTATCTCGAACCATCGACTCCGGCGTCATCGCCACCGTCTGCCTGCTCGCTCTCGGCGAGCCCGGCTTTGGACCTAGGCGTTGCGGCCCGCCAGCGAGCGGCCGATACGCGAGCCACGCCGCGATCGCGGCGATCGTGACGCTGACGCCCAAACCAGCGAACGAAGCAGCGCGCCATCGCGGCTGTTTCTTTTGGAATACGCGTGCTGCAACGGCCGGCACTGTCTGCGGAGCAGATGATGAAACGTCCGCACGCGCGCGCGGAGCCTCGATGGTGCCGAGCACACTCGTCGCCGTTATTTCGGCTACCGACGTGGGGCCGACGAAGACGACCCCGTCAGTCGAATCAACCAGGTCAGCCAGCCTCGGAGCGCCTGCCGGCACCGCGAGGACGAGCAGGGCACCAACCTCCTCGAACCCAACGGCGACGCGAAGCCAGCGCGGGTGCGCGAACATCTCCTCGTAGTCGGGCGGCTCCGTCCCAGTCGGCATCACGAACAGCTCGCCGGCGCCGGGGACCGCGTGTGCGATCCGGTTGAGCGAGATGCCGTAGAGGAAGCTGTCGACCAGCCCGTGCGGGTCGTCGCTGCGGACGAGTTCCTGGATCGGCCGAGATTCCGCGAACAGGTCACCGACCGCCGTGCGGCGGTGCTTCGCCTGCGCGCGACCAATCCCGATCGCGACTCTGCCGGTGATCACCGGATCGTTCCCGGCCACCACGATCGCGTGATAGCTGTCGAACGACTCGCCGAGGCGCTGGCCAGCGCCTTCCCAGTCGAAGGGTCGCCGCGTCTCGGGGGCTGTCACGGCGAACCCGCGTAGATCACGAAGTTCTGGCCGGAGGCGCGTCCAGCCTGCTCGGCCTCGTCGCGAGTCGGGAATGGGCCGACCACGATGCGGTAGACCGTCGTGCCGCTCACGATGCCGGTGACGACGCGTGCGCCTCGGCCATTCACGTTGATCTTCGCCGCCTGCTCACGCGCCTTCGACTCGTCGAGCAGCGTCGCGAACGAGACGGTGAAGCCCAACTTGGTGGAGTCCGGCCGCGGGGCAGGGACGGCGGCTTTCGTCGTTTCCGCCGGCGGCGCGGGCATTTTCACCGCGGCGGTCTCGCTGTCGGTCTTCGCGGCCGGTTGCTCCGCGACTGCCGTTCGCCGGCGGAAGCCGGTCCAGACGAACGGATACCAGAAATCACTGGCACCGCCGGTCGCGCGCTGCAGCTCCTTGCCGGAGGCGACATCGCGAAAAACAACGTCGTTGCCCTCCTTCAGTGCAACGGCGCCGTCGGGCGCGACGAAAGGAAGGTCGTCCGACCACGACGAACGCACCGTCGAGATCACTTGATCGGTTCCAATGGCGGCGACCCAAACCGAATCGCGAGGACCGCGAATCAACACGAAGCGCCCGAAGGCGTCGACACGCAGCGCTCGGGGTTGCCCGGGCAACTCGATCCGGCTCGTCACCCGATCCTGGTAGCGATCCACCACGTCCACACCGTGTGACGATTCCGTCAGCACGTACAGTCGATCCCCGCTCGGCGTCGCGGCGACGGTGATGATGGGACGATCGAACTTGATCGGGGGGGTGAAGTCGAGCGTCCGGGCGCGAAGGCCGACGAGCTCCCGCTCACGCGTGAAGAACACTTCCTCGCCAAGCGGCACGTTGACTCCGCTGGAGACGCGCTCCGCCTTGGCGGTGTCGAGCAGGGCATTGGCTGGAGGGCGCATTCGCCAGAGCGTCGCGTTGGCCCCTCGGCCGCCGAGAACCACGACCGTGCCGTTCGGTTGAGGAAAAACTTCCGACGCGGGCTGAGGAGGCTTGTAGCTCCAGTTGCCGGTCGGAGTGAATCGCACAACGGCGCCGTCTGTTCCGGCGGCGTAGACCGCCGCGCCGTCCATCGTCCGCAGCTCACGGGTTTCGGCCTTTGCCGGCGCCGTGACGCTACCGGTGCGCAGATCGAACCAAACGGGGTGATTGCGCGAGTCGCTGGCGGCGACGAGCCCCGCCTCGGGGTCGAACCCGAGAACGTGATCGAGCACGGGCGCGGCGTCGTTGGCGGTCCACACGACGGAATCCAAGTCGGGATAGCGAGTCACGCGGGCAGCGCCTCCCGTGCGTGGGAGCCGCAGCAACAAGGCGTCAGAACCACGGTCCGTCGAGGCAACCGACGCGGTGCGAGTAGGGGGCGGGGGTTGTTGGCGGTCGCCGGAACAAGCCGCCAACGCGAGCGCCAACGCGACGAGCGAGCGCACGCGCGGAAAGATAATTGTCGCGCTCTGGACGAACAGTATGAAATTCAGAAGCTCGGCCAGAGCGACCAGGTCCAGATGCCTTTACGGGCCGCCTGGTCGACCGGGACGGCATAGTCCCACCGGACGATCGCGTAGTTGAACAGGTTGAGGCGTAGTCCGAATCCATAGCTGCGCAGCGGATAGCGCTGAGCGTCGACGTCGTACTCGGCGGGCCGGCGGAGGGTGACCGACTGGCCGCGCGACCAGGCGAGCCCCGCGTCATAGAAGACGAGGCCGTCCAACGGCGGCAGATCTACCGGCAGGAAGCCCAGCTCGAGGCGCCTGATCAAGGGAAAGCGCAGCTCGGCGTTGGCGACTGCGACGCGGCTGCCGAGCAACTGCAGCGCGCTGCAATTGCTGGGATTCGCGCCCACGACGGGGCACGAGAGATAGAACGTGCTATTGCGGTCATAGCCCCGCACGAAATCCGGCCGGGCGATGTACTTCCTGAATTCCGTCTCGTCGCTGCCGATCGACAGGTCGCTGTAGAAGCGAGTCGCGAGGGTCAGGTAGTTGAAGATGACCGGGTCGTAGCGGCGGTAATCGACGAGGTACTGGATCCAGTCGTACGAGCCGCGGACGGGGCTCACCTGCAACCGGAAGCGTCGCCCCATCACCGGACCGGTGTAGCCGAAGAGCGTGTTGTCCGAGACGAGGGCCACTTGCCCGTCGAAATAGTTCAGCGTCACGTCATGGTGCGTGCTGTCTACCGAGTAGCCGCCGGCGACGGTGCCGCCGGTAACGGTTCGCGTCACGAAAAGGCGGCTTCGATCGACGTTGTTGAAGCCCGCGCCGAATTCGATCCGCGTAAAACGATTGAAAGGGTATGCCGTGACCGCGAACGCTTGGCGCGCGACATACGTCGTGATCTGCTGTGTCTCCAGCGCGATCCCGGAAATCCCCGTGTTGGAGAGCGAGTCACCCGAGAGGAAGTAGTACGGTGACTGCGACATCGCGGTGGTGAATTGCCACCGATGGGCAAGGTTCGTGTAGCCGAGCAGCGCGCGCGCCTCGCTCACCCGGCCGTTGATCTCGCCCGATATCGCCAGGTGGTTGTTGCCGAGCATGTCGCTCATCACGAGGGTCGTGCCGCCGAACACCGAGCGCCCGAAGGCGTCGGGCGTGTAGGCGATCGTGGGGCGGGCGGAGAAATCCGGCTGGAAGCGCGATCGGTACGGGATCACACGGAAGCGCGTCGTGTCGGGCAGCCCGATCTCCATCGAGTCCAGGAGGGCGACGACCGACACCTGTCGCGCAATGCTGTCCGCCGGGAGGGGCGGCGGCGTCATCACGAGGGCAGGCGACTCCCGATAGGGCGCCTTTTTGAGCGACCGCGGGTTGTTGACCGACCACACCGTGTACTGGCCGTTCTCGTAGTACGTGAACGCCAGGCGGTCGGCGTCGCGCGCCCACGAGATCGCGGGGCTGTACTCCGTGAGCGCGGCGATCGCGCTCGTCACGTTGGTCAGCTGAAAATTCTGCCGCGAGTCCAAATCGTAGAGAAACAGATTCGCGGCACCGGTCCGATCGGAGATATACGCGAGAGAGTGCCCATCGGGCGCCCACTGCGGATTGAGGTTGAGCCCCGACTGGCCGGCAAGCATCGAAATCGACCCGGTCTCCACGTCGAGCAGACCGATGCGCCACGGCCGGAACGACAGGCGGTCCAGGTTCGCGCTGTCACGGTCAGTGGCGAAAGCAATCGTGCGTCCGTCGGGCGACCACTGCGGCTGCAGATCGCCGAATTTGTCGCGGGTCAGCTGACGGATCTCGGAGCCGTCCGCGTTCACGACGTAGAGATCGGTGATGCCGCCGGCGCTCCCGCTGAACACGATGCGCTTGCCGTCGGGCGACCAACTCGGGCCGGTCACCGATTCGAGCTCGAGATCGAATCGCTTGTACGTCTTTCGGGTCTTCATGTCGAGCAGGTAAAGCACGTCTTTGCCGCGCTGCTGCGCGGTAAAGGCCAGCACCTGTCCGTCAGGCGAGAACGAGCACTGCGAGTAGAGGAGCCGAAGCTCCTCGTAGTTCGCATCGACGTTGCTCCTGACCAGCCGCGCCTCGCGCTTACCGGTCTCACCGTCGCCCAGCCAGAGGTCGATGAACACCTGGCCGCGAAGGTTGTTGCCATTCGCAAAGAACACGACGCTCTTGCCGTCCGGCGACAGCGTCGGCGCCAGGAAGATCTCCCCGTCGCTGATCTCCGGCGTGAGCAGCGCCTGCGCAAAGCGTCGCGGCCGGTCCGTCATGCCGACGACCGGCAGGAGCCGCGACTGCACGTCTTCACGCCATTCCGAGCCGAGCTCCTCGAGCGACACACCCAGCTCGCGCCGGAACGCGCGCTCGAAGCCGACGCTGGGCACGGAGTTCATGATCTGGCCGATGACTTCGTCGCCCCATTTCTGGCCGACGAAGCTCCAGACCGAATGTCCGTAGCGATAGGGGAAGAACTTGTCCGGATCGCTCGCCAGCTTGTCGAGCGTCGGGATTCGGCCGTTGAGCGCCGCGTCGCGCATCCAGGTGTTGGTGATCGTGCTGTTCGGGCCGAGCGACAGATACTCCGCCATTCCCTCGGTGAACCACAAGGGCGGCATGAATTGCGACAATGCCTGAAGTCCGTTCCCCGCCTTGCCGCGGGCGAAGACGTCGTACTGGAAGGCGTGCACCATCTCGTGCGTCAGCACGTGCTCGAACGAGCGATAGTCGCCCGTGAAGTTGAGGAGCATCCGATGCCGCAGCGCTTCGGTGACGCCGCCTGTTCCTTCGCCGAGGTCTCCGGTCACGTTGTTCTGTCCGAAATCCGTTCGGGACGAGAACAGCATGATCGGCTTCTTCTCGCGGAACTGGTGATCGAGGATCCGCGACAGGCGCGCGTAGGCGCGCTCCGCCATCCGCGCCGCGTCGGTGACCGCGGGGCGTTCCTCGGGATAGAAGTAGATCAGGAAATGTTCGGTCTCGAGAATCTGCCAGCGAAAGACATCATACTGGACCTGATTCTGGCCGAAGTAATTCTGCGCTTCGGCGCGCCGTGGCGCGGTCGCCCCCGTGGCCGCGAGTAAAGCGAGCGACCACGCAATGCGCCGACTCGCGCGGCTACGCGTTACGCGCCGCTCGGCTGTGCGCTCTCGAGGGGAACGGGTACTGCGTCTGCCCACAAACGCTCGAGCTGATAGAAGTTGCGCAACGTCGGGTGAAAGACGTGCACCACGAAATCGACGAAGTCGAGGAGAACCCAACGTCCCTTCTCGAGTCCTTCGACGTGGTGCGCGGGCGAACCTTCTTTCTTTAGATCTTCTATCAGGTGCTCACCGACGGCCCGGACGTGGGTGTCCGACGTGCCGCTCGCGATGACGAAAAAATCCGTCATGTCGGTGATACCCCGCAAATCCAAAAGGACGACATCTTGAGCCTTGTTATCCAGCGCGATCTGGGCGGCGCGCTGCGCCAACGCCAGGGAATTCGTTGTCGTCGGAGCGGATCGCATGAAGTTGAGCTCGATTCTCCTTGAGAGGACGGGGGCCGTGAGGGCTCTCGTTAGGATAATGCTCGGACCGTGGCTGGTATAGAGCAGGGTGTGGGCCGCCGGTGTGGAGCTAACAGCTAGACAGCTAACAGCTAAAGCTATCAGCGAAGCGGATTGGGGCGGCGGCCATTGGCCGCCGCCCCAATCCTTTTTGCTGTCAGCTTTAGCTATCGGCTGATAGCTGTTAGCTCATTGCTTGATCACCCACACGCGGATCTCGGGCTTCACGTCCGCGTGGAGCCGAACCGGTACCCGGTACACGCCGAGCGCCTTGATCGGTTCGTGCAGATCGATCTGTCGCTTCTCGACGTGGAAACCCTGCGTCTCGAGCTGCTGCGCGATGTCGGTGGCGGTGACCGATCCGAAGAGCTTTCCTTCCTCGCCGACGCGGGCCGAGAAGGTCAGCGAGACCTGCTCGAGCTTCTCCGCGATACCCTGCGCGCCCGCGCGACGCTCATTCTCCGCCGCCTCGAGGCGATCACGCTCCTGTTGGATGCGCTTCAAGTTGCCGGGGGTCGCCTCGTACGCGAGACCGTGCGGGAGCAGATAGTTGCGGGCGTAGCCCGCCTTGACGTTCACGACGTCGCCGGGCTTGCCGAGATTCTCGACCCCTTGGCGAAGGATGATTTCCATTGGTAACTCCGATCGAGTTTCAGGTTACAGAGGAGTGCCGGTCCGGCGACGCCAATCGGCCCAGGTGTCGCCGAGGCCCAACACGAGCGCCCCGACGCCGAGCAGCATGAACGCCAGCGCCGCGAAGAGCTGAAGCACCGGAGCGAAGAGCATCACCGTCGCGACCGCGAGCGTGACGCCCAGACTCCCGGGAGCGACGAACCACGTCAGCACGCCGAATCCACGCACGGCGTACAGCGCGCCGAAAAACACGAGCAGGTTTTTGCCGACGCCGCGCACAGACGACAACGTCGGAAGCAATACGATGGTGAGACCGACGATCAGGCCCCACACAAGTTGATCGTTGAACCGGAACTCGCGCAGCGGTCGCAGCGGATTGCCGAGCCGCGCGCGCGACAGCCGGTGATACGTGGCCCAGGCAAGCGCCAATGCCGCGAGCGATTGCAGGGCGAGTAACGCCGGAAACACGCTGACGCCCGCCGAGGCGAGCGTCGTGAGCTGCTTGTCCGTTTCCGCCGGCATGTCGCCCAACGTCGGGACCTTGGCGACCATTTCCTGCCACTGCTGCGGGTACATGTCGATCGCCGCTCGGAACTTCGACATTGTCTCGGCATTGCGCCGCGTAAATTCCTCGCCGACTGTCTTTGACGCTCGAGACATCGTCACCGGGCCGACGAGACTCATGACCGCGGCAAGGACGAGCGTTACGGCGAGCGCGAAGCTCGCCCGGCCGAACAATCCACGCCGTGGATTGAACAGGCAGACAAGCCCGAATGATCCGGCGAGGAGGAGACTCCAGCCCCGCTCGAGATTGTAGAACGAGTTACCTCCGCCAACTCCCGCGGGCTGCACGGCCATGCCGACCGCGAGGCCGACCCAGACGATGGCGAGAAACGCGCGCCCTCCCGCCCACCATCCTACGAGCGTGCACGCCGCCAGTGCGGGCACGAAAAGGAGCATCGTGTCCTCGACCGGCAGGATGGCGCGCACGTGCGGGATCATCGGCACGACGATGAAGAGGGCGAGGGCGATGAACAGCTTGCCCCAGCCTCGTTCGCTGAGCGCCGGTGCCGGCGATGTTCCGCCGGTTGGAGTGGTCGGAGTTGCTTCGGGATTTGGCGCGGTCACGCGATGCTACGGCTGCAGACCACGCGTGTAGGGAATGATCGCCAGATACCGCGCGCGCTTGATGGCGGTGGACAGCTGGCGCTGATGGCGCGAGCAGGTGCCGCTCAACCGGCTCGGCAGGATCTTGCCGTGATCGGTGATGAAGCGGCCGAGCGTGCGGTCATCCTTGTAATCGATGAAGTGCACGCGTGTCTCGCAGAACGGGCAGGCTTTCTGTGGGCGTCGCATGGGCTACTCCTCATCCTCGTCGTCATCCGCGTCGCGACGACGGTTGGCGGCGGCGATCTCTTCCTCCGACATCGGCGGAGCGCCGAGCTCGTTCTCGAAGAGCGTGATCAGGTGACGGACGATACCGTCGTCGAGCTTGATGGCTCGCTCATACTCGGGAAGCGTCGTCGCGTCGGCGGTGAATTTCGCGACGGCGTAGTAGCCCGACTCGCGGCGTCCGATCGGATACGCGAGCTGGCGACGGCCCCAGTGGTTGATCTCGAGATCGCCCGGGTTTCCGAGCAGACTGTGGAATCGACCGAGCTTGTCGGTGATGGCGGCGTCTTCGAGCGTCGAGTCGAAGACGTAGACCGCCTCATACTTACGCGTCATGCGTTGGCATCCTCCCTTTGGTCGTGGCCGCCTCCCGCTGGTTGCCGGCGCGGGAGGAGGGTAATTGTAGGCGCGCCCGAATGAGGCGCAGCCGCTAATAATAGCCTGGTCAACGGCTTGGCTCAAGCCGCCGGTTCAGGTTAGCCGCGTTTTTTGGCATCCCATGTGCGTTGGGATGGCCGCACAAGACAAGAGGCACGAGACACGCGACACGGGATGACGTTGGGAGGGGCGCGAAGATGCGACGACTAAGACTGTTGGTTGGGGTTCTTTCGATTGGGGCGGCCGCGCCGATGGCGGCCTGCACACATACGGCGAAAGCGAGCGGCGACGTTGCGCCCGCGACGGCAATCGGGCTGCGGGTTCGAAACGACAATTTCCTCGACATGGACGTCTACGCCATTTCGGCCGGCTTGGCGACGCGGCTCGGCACGGTGACGGGCAACAGCAGGCACAACTTCGTGCTCGACGCCTCGATGGCCGACGGTCAGGATTTCCGAATCGTTGCGACGCCGATCGGGGGGAATGGACGCGCGACCACCGGTACCTTGGCGGTCAGCCCCGGGCAGCTCATCGACTTCACGATCGGGTCGACCCTCAGGAACAGTTCGGTCATTATTCGCTGACTCGGCGGCTCGGCGGCTCGGCGGCTCGGCGGCTCGGCGGCTCGGCGGCTCGCTGAGTCGCGGGGCGTCAGCGGCTTGCGATCGGTGCGGGAGGGTGCTCGCCGTGAGCGAGAGCGCTGAGCGTCGGGTAAACGACCGCCGCGTTGCCGGGCTGCTGCATCGGATCCACCACATTGTGCGGTAGCCCGAGGGAAACCGGGATCTCGTACACCGATACGGGAACGCCTCGCCGATTCCATACGCGGGCGAGGTCGAGAACCGGAGCGGTCTTCACCGTGCGGTCGTTGGCATTCACGAGGAAAAGGATCTCGGCGCGCGCCGGCAGCATCCGTTCAGCGTCACGGCGGACCGCCATCCCGAGGCGAAGAACCTGCGCGAGACCATGCGTCGCGAAGCCCGGGTCACGATCGGGGCGCTCCGAATCCGGCGCGGAACGGCGCGAGATGTTGGGTACGTGCGAACCGAGGTTGACGAGTGGCCGTTCCAGCATCGAGGGCACTCGCGCGACCTCGAACGGGGGCGCGATGACGACAGCGCGCCTGACTTCCGGACGATGCTCGGCCGCCCAAACGGCGAGCGTCCCACCGACGCTGAGCCCGAGCACGACGACCGAGTCGCCCAGCCCGGCGGCGATGTCGATCGCTTCGTCCGCGGCGCGGCACAGCTCCGAAGCCGTTAGGCGTGCGAGCTCACCAACATCTTTGCCGCGCTGCGCGTGATGCGGCAGCCGTGGGACGAACACGTTGTCGCCCGCCGCGAACAGAGAATCGGCGAGCGCGGCGAACTGCCGTGGAGAATCGGTGAAGCCGTGGAGCAGGACAACAGCGCGCGGGGCGCGAGCGCCGTGCGTCAGAAGGATCGAAACGCCGCCGGGCGCGGCAACGACGGTGTCGGCGCGAATCACCGCGCGCGCCCTGTCCACCGCGTGATCGAAGTCGGTCGCCGCGTTCGGATGCGAGCGCACGTCACCCGTCGTCGCTGGCACGACAGCGGCGATGCCGAGGATCAGCATTGCACCTCGCCACACCGCGGTGAGGCTTGGCACGATCACGTTGCGCTCCTGGGGGAGTTCAGGCGGGAGGGGAGTTACCGCGCTCCTTTATGTAGTACGGCCGAGGTCGGAAGAAGGTTCAAACTGGCAGCTCGGCGGCTCGGCAGCTCGGCTACTCGGCAGTTCGGCGGATTACACGTTAAAGCGAAACAGCATGACGTCGCCGTCGCGAACCACGTAGTCCTTGCCCTCCGACCGAACGACGCCCTTTTCGCGGGCGCCCTTCCAACCGCCGTTCGAAACGAAATCCTCGTACGACGCGGTTTCGGCGCGAATGAAGCCGCGCTCGAAGTCGGTGTGGATGACGCCGGCCGCCGCGGGCGCGGTGTCACCGCAGTGGATTGTCCACGCGCGCACTTCCTGTTCACCGGCGGTGAAATAGGTCTGCAATCCGAGCAGGTGATAGCCGGCCCGAATGAGGCGATCGAGGCCGGCGGACTCGAGCCCGAGCGACTCCAGGAAGCCGGCTCGATCGTCCGCCGGAAGCTCGGCGAGCTCGGCTTCGATCTTCGCCGAAAAAGACACGACCTCGGCGTGCTCGCCGCTGTCCGCGACAGCCTTGCGCAGCGCGCGAATGTGCGCGCCTTCCTCGCCCGAGAGCTCGGCATCCGTCACGTTCGCCGCGTAGAGGATCGGCTTGAGTGTCAGCAGGGAGAGCGGTCCAAGCACACTACGATCGCCGTCGGACAGCCGCGTGTGCCAGAGCGCACGACCTTCCGCGAGCGTCGTGTTCGCGCGCTCGAGCGAACCCAGTTCGGCGAGCGCGTCCTTGTCACCGGTCTTCGACGTGCGACGCACGCGATCGAGCCGCTTCTCGACGACCGACAGGTCGGCAAGCGCGAGCTCGAACTCGATGACTTCGCGATCGCGCACGGGGTCGACGTTCCCCATCACGTGCAGTACGTCGTCGTCCTCGAATGCACGAACGACGTGAACGATCGCGTCGGTCTCTCGAATGTTGGCGAGGAATTGGTTGCCCAATCCTTCACCCTGCGACGCGCCTTTCACGAGGCCGGCGATGTCCACGAACTCGACGGCGGCCGGCGTCGTTTTCTCCGGCTTGACCAAATCGGCGAGCACGTCGAGGCGCGAGTCGGGGACGTTGACGCGACCGACGTTCGGATCCTTCGTCGCGAACGGATAGTTGGCGGCCAGCACGCCGGCCGATGTGAGCGCGTTGAACAGCGTGGACTTCCCGACGTTGGGAAGTCCGACAATTCCAAGTCTGAGCATTCAGGTTGTCGCTGTACCGGGAAACTGATTCATCACCGCGAGAATGCCGCTGCGGACCCAGAGCTCCAGCGCTTCGGTGAGCGGCGGGAACAGGTCGCGCACGACCGCGGCTTCGGTTTTTCCAAATTCGTCGAGCACAAAATCCTTGAGCGTACCGCGCCGGCGCGGGTCTTCCGGAGCAATACCGATCCGCAGTCGCGCGTACTCCTGCGAGCTGACGGCCGCCTCGATGCTCTTGAGACCATTGTGGCCACCGGCGCTTCCCTTGGCGCGAAAACGAAAGCGTCCCAGTGGAAGCGCCGCTTCGTCGACGACCACCATCAGATCGGTGGCCGCTGCCCAAAACGGCCGACGTGCGTAAGGCTTCAACACGCTGCCGCTCAGGTTCATGTACGTGAGCGGCTTGATGAGGCGCACTTTCGTGCCCGCCACCGTGCCGTTTGCCACGCGCGCTTCACCGTCGCGTCGCCAGCCGTCGAAATGCCAAACGTCGGCGAGGTGGTCGACCACCCACCAGCCGACGTTGTGGCGTGTTCTTTCGTACTCGGCGCCAGGATTTCCCAGGCCAACGATGACTTTCATCGGGCCTTCGGGTTCCCGGCGCCGGAAGAGAAATCGGAACACGAAGGCGATTACTTCTCCTCTTCCTCGCCCTCTTCCTTCGTCTTGCGAATGAGCTCGGGCTCAGCCGCGGCTTCGGGCGCGCCCTCCGCGCCCGGGGCGGCGACCTCTTCGACCGCGGCCTGCGGGGCCGCACAGACGCAAACCGTCGCGCCGGCGTCGTCGAGGATGGTCACGCCTTCCGGCAGCTTCAGATCGGAGATGTGGAAGCTGTGACCGATCGTCAGCGGTGTGACATCGACGTCGATGTGATCCGGAATCAACGAAGGATCGACGCGCACGTGGACCTGGTGCATCGTTTCCTCGAGGATACCGCCGGAGTTGCGCACACCGTCCGCCGTGCCGGTGAAGCGAAGCGGAACGCTGACCGTCACCTTCTCACCGGCGACCAGTTCCTGGAAGTCGATGTGCAGAATGCTGCGCTTGAACGGATGGCGCTGGATCTCGCGGATCAACGTCCGAGCCGTCGTCCCGTCCATGTTGAGCTCGATGACGGTGCTTCCCGCCGAGATCGTGCCGAGCAGGCGCTCGACCTCGCGCGTGTTGATGGCGAGCGACTGCGGCTCGCGACCGTGGCCGTAAATGATCGCCGGCACGTTGCCGGACTGGCGCAGCTTGCGCGCGACGCCGGTGCCGCGATCGTTACGAATCGATGCGTTCAGTGATGCGGTTGCCATAGTACGAATTCTCTAAATGAAGATCTGATCATCGCAGCCCACTCGCGTCGCTCCGTATCAACTCTCAGGAGGCTGCGTCCTCCTTACCATTTCCGGAACGTTCGAGGCCGAACGGGTCTCTGGTCTCTGGTCCCTGGTCTCAGGTGAACAGCACCGCCTTTCCACCTGAGACCCGAGACCCGGGACCTGTGACCAACCACAAGTGCTTTTCCCCTTCTAATCGATTAGTGCGCGTTTCAATCAAACAGCGAACTGACCGACTGTTCCGCGTGCGTGAACTTAATCGCCTTCGACAGCAAATCCCCCACCGTCAACACGCAGAGCTGTGCCGGACGACGTTCTTCCGGAATGGCAATGGTGTCGGTGACGGCGACTTCCTTGACCGGCGCGTCGTTGAGACGCTGGCGCGCCGGACCGGAGAGCAGGGCGTGGGTCGCGCAGATGTAGATGTCCTCGGCGCCAAGCTTCTTGAGCGCGCGTGATGCCTCGGACACCGTGCCCGCGGTGTCGATCATGTCGTCGACGAGAATACAATCGTGCCCCGCGACGTCACCGACGACGTTCACGACTTCCGACACGTTCGGCTGCGGCCGCCGCTTGTCGATGATGGCGAGCGACGCGTTCAGCCGTTTGGCGAAGCCGCGCGCCATCTTCGCCGAGCCGACGTCAGGCGCGACGACCACCGGTTCGTGCAACTGCATCTTGCGGTAATGCGCGGTAAACACCGGCATGGCGTACAGGTGATCCACCGGTACGTCGAAAAAGCCCTGGAGCTGATGCTGGTGAAAGTCGACACCGAGCACGCGATCCACGCCGGCCGCCTGGATCATGTTCGCCATGAGCTTGGCGCCAATCGGGACGCGCGGTTGATCCTTTCGGTCCTGGCGAGCGTAGCCGTAGTACGGCATCACGCACGTAATTCGCGCCGCCGACGCCCGCCGCGCCGCGTCGATCAGGAGCAACAGCTCCATGATGTTCTCGGCGGGTGGATTCGTTGGTTGGACGATGAAGACGTCGTTGCCGCGCACGTTTTCATCGATGCGAACCGAGATCTCTCCGTCGGCGAATCGCCCGAGGTTGACGCGGCACAACTCGACGCCGAGATGGCGCGAGATCTCTTCCGCGAGCCCGCGATTCGCCGTGCCGGACAGCAGCTTGAGGCCGTGACTGGGGACAGCCAAGCCGTCCATGCGGGGTCCTGTGAGGTGAGCCAAAGGAAGGATTGAGAGCTAGTTGCCCCCGGTGGATTCGAACCACCATTCTCGGATCCAAAGTCCGATGTCCTGCCATTGGACGAGGGGGCAGCGAGCCCTCAAAGTTATTCGGCTGTCTCCACTTGTACAACTCGATCGCTTGTCCGCGTCATCAAAGCGTCGCAGTCGTTGTCACGGGCGATCGCGGCCGTGTCGGGCGGCTCGGAGAACACGCCGAAAACAGCCGACCCCGATCCGGCCAGCAGAGAAAGGAGCGCGCCGCGAGAGGCCAGATCATCCACCATCTCGAGGACCTCCGGGTGACGCCCGCCGACCACGGACTGGAAATCGTTTGTGGCAATCGCGCTTACGGCCTCCCACGTGGCGAGGTCCTCAGGAGCGATCGACGTGCCCAGCGGGTCATAGGCTCCACGATCGCCGGCCAGCCATCCGTAGGCGTCAGCGGTCGCGACGGAGAAGGGCGGTTTGAGCAGGGCGACGGGGCGCGTTTCGAGCGGCCGGACCGGGTGCAGTCGCTCCCCGCGACTCCAGCCAAGAGCCATCGGACTATCGAGCGTCATGAAGGCGACGTCCGCACCGAGTGGGGCGGCGATTTCCACCAGATGACGGCCGAGCGGCGTTGGCGCGAGCGAATCGAGGCAGCGAAGTACGGCACCGGCGTCGGCGCTTCCGCCGCCGAGGCCTGCCCCGACCGGGATCCGCTTGTCGATCTCGATCGCGAACCCGGCCGGCCAGCCGGTCGCTTCCTGGTAGGTAGCGGCCGCGCGGTAAGCGAGGTTCTTGTCGGCCGGTCCGAGGCCGCCGGCAGGCATGGCCGCCCCCGCGCAGTCCACGCTGCGGCCGGATGCCTTGGTCCTGACGTGAACGCGGTCGCCGAGGTCGAGGCGGAGGAACACCGTCTCGATCGAGTGATACCCGCTCGCTTCGCGCGCGAGGACGCGCAACAGCAGGTTGACCTTGGCTTGCGCGAGCACGCGAGCCGAGGCCGTCATTCTCCGCTTCCGGCCGCCGAGTTGATGTCGCCCATGTGGACGCCGAGGCGAATGAAGTAGTAGGCGCCGATCAGCGTGATGGGAATGAATGACGCGACGTGGAACAAGAGCGCATACGTTAGCGCGTCCGACTTACTGACGCCGTAGAGGCCGAGTGCGAGCGACGCGCCGATCTCGAATGGGCCGAAGAAGCCGGGCGCGGCCGGGATCGCGACGAGTATCACGATAATCCCTTGCAGCACCAACGTCGCGGCGAATGAAACATGAATGTCCAACGCCAACAGCGCGAGCCAAAAGGCGACCGGCTGAAGCACCCAGTGCAATAGCGTCCACCAGGTGACAACAGCGAAATGCCAAGGTGTCCTTAAGACGCTCAATCCCTCCGCGAACCGGCGGAGCATCTCGCTGCCGCGTCGCTCGACGGTTGCCGACACACGCCGTGCGACCAGTTCGAACAGCCGAATGAGCATATCTGGAAAAAACACCAGCGCGTAAAAGCCGGTTAGCAGTGCAACCGAGCCCGCGACGACCAACCACGCCGCGTGATTGAGCGAATACCGGCCAATGCTCGTCGAGGCGGGGAAGTGCGCCAGCATAACGCCCGCGGCAAGCAACAACATCGTGACGATCCCATCGAAGACGCGATCGACGGCGACCGAGGCGAGCGACGTCGCGAAGCTGACCGACGGAATCTGTCGTGTGAGCGCGAACGCGCGGGCCAACTCGCCCGCGCGCAACGGGACGGTATTCGTCACCATCTGCCCGATGGCCACCGACCGCCAGAGCGGCCCGAAGGGAAGCTTGGGCGCGACGGGATCGAGGATCGTGCGCCACCGGATCGCGCGCAACGGAAACATGCACGTCGCGGTAATGGCGCTCGCGGCAAGCAGCCAGTAGTTCGCTTCGCGCGCCTTCTCGATCGCGCGCGAAAGGTCCAACTGACTGAACGCGTAATACAAAAAGCCGGCGCTGACGGCTACTCCGAGGGCGCCCCGCCAGCCGAACTTCATCGATCGTTATTCAGCGCGCGCCAGGTCCAGCAGGTCGAACAACTCGTCCAGAGCAGCTTGATCGGAGGACGCGCCACGGCGTCGCAACTCGTCGCGGATCTCGACGGCGCGGTCGAGCGCCGCGCGGCCGCGATAGAGCAGCGTGTCGATCGGGACGACGTTGTCCTCGGGGATCGGCACCGGCGCGGCGAAAGGATTCTCGCTCAGCGCGTCGAGGGCCTCGATGGTCGAATCGAGCAGCGACGAAGGGGCAGCGCTCGCCGGGGCCGTGGCGGTCGACGATGCGGTCTCCTCACGCTCGACAGCCTCGGCGGGCCGCGATCCGACGAGCTCACGGAGCCGTCGTCTCAAGTCGTCGCCTTCGCCGCCCGGCGCGACGAGGATCGCCGCGAGTTGCGACAAGGCGCCGAGCGACGCGTCGTCGCCCGATTCGGCACTCGGTGCGCGGGCCGCGACGAATTCAGCGACGCCACGTTCCCCAAAGCTCGTCGCCGCTGCTTGAATGGCGTGCAGCGCGCGCGACAGGTCCCGACGCACCCGTCCACCCGCGATCTGACCGCCCCCCCCGGCACGCATGGAGTCGAGCACGCGATGGAGGTGTTCTCCCAGGCTCACGAGCTCGAGTCGGAATCGCTCGTTGGCCGACGTCGGCGGCGATGCCGCCGATTCGACAACGCCCGCGGCGTCGTCGGTATAAAACAGCTCGGCGATCGGGACGATGCGCTCGCGCTCGTCCATGCGGGCGTTCCACGCTTCGAGCGCGGCGTAGAATCGCGCCTTGGTTGGATCGCTGGCGTCCGGCGGGGCGCCGCCGCGCAGCCCGCTCGCCAATGCACGCAAATGCACCGAGGCGGCGTCGAGCAGCTCGCGCTCGTTCGGGTCCTCGGTTCGCGTTCCTCCCCCCGTTTCGCGTGCGCGCGCGGCTTCTTCGATCGCCTCGAGGACGTCTCCGAGCGCACCGAAATCCGCCACGCCCTTCACGCCGCGCAGTGCGCGAACGCGAGCAAGCACGTTGGTCAGCGTGGCGCTGGAGGCAGCGGGGGTCTTGAGCAGCTCGAGGCCGGCGCCAATGTTCGCCGCCTCAGAGGCAAAGAACATCGCCGTCGAACCGCCGCCTCCGCCGGTCGGAAGCGAAAGAGCCGCGGCCGGTGCGGCGGGAGCGTACTTCGCCAGCGAGGCTGTTCGCGATTCGGCGCGGCGATCTTCCGCGGCGGACCAGCTCCGCGCCGCGTGGATCAGCGTCTTGAGCTCGTCGATCGCCGCAACGAGCGCGGCGCTGAGCGCCGGATCCCACTGTTGCACGCCGTCGTGCAGCGCTCGTCCGACCCGCTCCACCGCTCCGGCGAGGTCGGCGAACGATCGGAGCTTGGCCATCGTTGCCGCGCCGCGAAGCGCTCGCGCGATGCGCTGCAGGGCGCTCGCGTCGGGACCGGTCGCGCTCGCGCGGAGCAGCAGACCGTCGAGCTGCTCCACGTAATCGCTTGCCTCGAGAACGAAGAAATCGACAAAACCAGCCGGGCCCGTCATGCGTGCTCCACGTCGTTCGGCAGGGAATCGAGCGTCACGAAGTTAGAAATGCGCCCGCGCGGAGTCCATGGCGCTTCGGAGCTCGCGCACGGCTTCAGCGAGTCCGACGAACACGGCACGGCTGACGACCGAATGACCAATGTTGAGCTCCTCGATCTCGGGGATCGCCGCGACCGGCCCAACGTTGTCGGTAGTCAGACCATGCCCGGCGTGGACCGCCAATCCAATCGACGCCCCTCGCCGTGCCGCGTCACGGAGCGCTGCCAGTGTCAAAGGAAGTTGCGGGTCGTGCGAAAACTGTCCGGTGTGAAGCTCGATTGCCGCCGCCCCGAGCTCGCGGGATGCGTCGACCGCGGCCGGGTCGGGGCCGATAAACAAACTGGTTCGGATCCCGGCGGCGTTCAACCGTCCGAGTCCGTCGGCCAACCGAGTCCGATCGTGCGTCACATCGAGCCCGCCTTCGGTCGTGACTTCTTCGCGGCGCTCGGGGACGAGCGTCACCTGATGGGGGCGAATCCGTTCGGCGATTCGCAGCATCTCTTCCGTGCACGCCATCTCCAGGTTGAGCACGGTGCGGACGGATGTAGCCAAGCGCGTGATGTCGTCGTCTTGGATGTGACGCCGGTCCTCACGCAGGTGCGCCGTGATGCCGTCGGCGCCCGCACGCTCGCAGAGAAGTGCGCCCTCGACGGGATCGGGGAAACTTGCACGACGCGCTTGGCGAAGCGTCGCGATGTGATCGACGTTGATGTAGAGACGCTGGCGCGTCATGTCGGGCGGACCTCGTCACCGCTGCCGCGGTAGAACTCGATCGAGTACGTTGCCAACTGGGCTGGATCCGGAGGAACGAGTGAAGAAACTAATCATGGCCGTCGTACTGGTCGCCGCGTGCCGCACGTCGCCACCGGTGGTCGTCTCGACGGCAACACGGCCCGCCACCGGCAACGCCACGGGCGGGGCCGATGCGCAGGGCGCCATCCGGGCATTCATGGCCGCGGCCAAGCAGCAGGACCTGCAGGCGCTGGGCGGCGTCTGGGGCAACGCCAACGGACCGGCACGAGATGCGATCAGCCGTGAGGAGCTCGAGAAGCGTGAGCTGATCATGATGCGCTGTCTCCGCCATGACCGGTACGACATCGCCGGCGAAGCGCCCAACCCCGGCGGGTCGCGCGCGATGGTCGTCAACCTTACGTACAAGGATGTCTCTCGCTCCACCAATTTTGTCGTCGTTCGTGGACCAGCGAACCGGTGGTACGTGGAGAAATTCGACCTGGATCCGCTGCAGGGAATCTGTTTGGCGTAAGTGTTGTCATCCTCCGCCGCAAAGCGCCGGAGGATCTATCGTCCTTACCATGCCACTCGACAGTGCCAGTAGATCCTCCGGGCGCTTCGCGCCCAGAGGATGACTGCCTACTTCTCCGTCAGCTCGATCAAGACCCCGGCTGTTGCCGAGGGATGCAGGAAGGCGACGCGTTTGCCTTCGGCGCCGGGGCGCGGAGTTTCGTCGATGATCCGTACGCCCGCGTCGCGGCAGCGCTGAAGAGCGCCATCGAGATCATCCACCGCGAAGCAGATGTGATGAATCCCCGGTCCACGCTTCGCCACGAACTTGGCGATCGGCGAATCGGGCGTCTCTGCCTCGAGTAGCTCGACGAGCGAATCTCCCGCCGCGAGCCCCACGATTTTCGCGCCGTCGGAGTCCGAGAGCGGAACCTCGGGCATGCCGAGAATGTCGCGATAGAACGAGACACCCTCCGCGAGCCCACGCACGGCGATGCCCACGTGCGCGATCGTCGCGCCGGAGTTACTCTGTGGTCGGGCGGGCTTTTCCATGTGATTAAGCTATATGGAGACCGTCCCACACCAGTGATGAGGAGTGTTATGTCGAATATTGTTGCCGTGACCGATGCGAACTTCGAGCAAGAAGTGGAGAAGCATGACGGTCTGGCGATTGTGGATTTTTGGGCGACGTGGTGCGGTCCCTGCCGCATGATCGCGCCGATTCTGGACCAGCTCGCGACCGAGTACGCCGGCAAAGTGAAAGTGACAAAGCTCGACGTCGATGCGAACATCAAGACGAGCTCGCGCTTCAACGTGAGATCGATTCCGACGCTCCTGTTCTTCAAGGACGGTCGCGTCGTCGATCAGATCATCGGCGCGGTTCAGCGACCGGTGATCGAGGGCAAGCTGCACCAGCACGCGTCGGCGGCCTGACCGCGGCGGCGTGATGATCGTCACGCCCGCCGCTCTGCGCTTTCCGTACAGCCGCGTACTGCTTCCGCGAACGCGGCTCGCCTACATCCATCTTCGCAACCTTCTCAACGACGCCAAGCGCGATCGTAACGCGAAGATCTCCGGCTACGTTACCGTCTCGCTGCTCGATGAGCTCCTGATCTTTTACCTGCTCGACGGCGAGGCGGTGAACGCGACTCTGCACGACCCGCACGGGTCACGCGTTCTGTCCATTGCCGCGGCGCTCGAGAGAGTCCCGGCCGACCCCGAGTACGGCGAGGTCTGCTTTCATCAGGCCGAGGAAGAGCAGCTCGCGTGCATGTTCGCAACGTACGCGGCGCCGCCCGAGCCGTGGCCCGACGGCCTGACGCCGAGCGATCCGCAGGCCCTCTTCCCCCACCTCGCCGCCACCACGTTTGACGGCTTCGTCGAGATCGTCGCGAACGAGAACGTCAACTACCTGATTTTCCGAAACGGAGCGGTGGAACGGACGTTCCTGACGAGCGCGCCCCACGGCGCGCTCATCGAGCGGGTATCCAAGCTGTTCGCGCGCGAGGGACGGATTGGGGACCTGCGCGTCACCCGGTGGCCGATTCCGGCGGCGCTTCCCGTGCAGGCGCCGCCGGCCCTCGTGCACGCGTACCGCGAGCTCGTCGCGGGCATCGTGACGCGGCTCGTCGAGTTGGGTCGCGGCGAGGCGCCGGCGATTGCCGAGGAAGCCAGAGTCACACTCTGCTCCGCGCATCCGGTTCTGGAAGGTTTTGCCGTCGCCGGTCGTGCCGAGACCGAGCCAACGGCCGACGCGCATGCCCTCACCACTGGCGTGGCCGCCTGGCTGCGTGAAGTGCTGTGGAGCGCCTGCGACCACGACGCCAACCCGCCGGAAGCGATCTTCCGCGAGCTGACCTGGGATCGCCGGCACATTTTCCAATCGGCTGGTCTCTTCGATCAGATTCCCTGGAAAGCGTGGTGACGTCGTCCTCGCCGCACGAGCCTGGAACGCTGTACATCGTGAGCACGCCGGTGGGAAACCTCGGCGATTTTTCTTTTCGCGCGGTGGATGTGCTCAAGTCGGTCTCTCTCATCCTCGCGGAAGACACGCGCCACACGCGACACCTGCTCGAGCGGTACGAGATTCGAACGCGTCTCGCCTCCCACCACGAACACAACGAGGCGAAGACCGTCGCCGGTCTCGTGGAGCGACTGTCGGCGGGCGATTCAATGGCGCTCGTGTCGGACGCGGGCACGCCGCTTTTGTCGGATCCCGGCGCTCGTCTCGTTCGTGCGGCGCTCGACGCCGGAATCCCCGTGCGGCCGGTGCCCGGTGCCTCCGCGCTGCTCGCGTCGCTGGTCGTCTCCGGCCTCGACACCACGCGCTTCATGTTTTTCGGATTCCTTACACGCTCGGGTCGTGAACGCCAGGCGGAACTGGACGAGATTTCCGCCGCACGACACACGGTCGTCGTCTACGAGGCGGCTAACCGCTTGCCAGCGACCTTAGCCGAGCTGGAGGGGACAGGAAACGGAAGCCGGACGGCGGTCGTGGCGCGCGAAATGACGAAGCAGTTCGAGGAGGTCCGCCGAGGAACGGTCGGCGAGCTTCGAACGTACTACCAAGAGAATCCTGCCCGTGGCGAGGTCGTCCTTCTTATTAGTGGGGCAACCCCGGCCCCAGTCAGCGACGACGCGGTCAAGGAGCACGTTCGTGAGTTGCGCGCGTCAGGCATGAGCGCTCGCGACGCGGCCGCGGCGACGGCACGGGAGCTCGGAGTGTCCAAGAAGTTGGCGTACGGATTTGCAAGCGACGATCAACGGGAAGGCGAATGAGGGTTGGCGGGACGGTCCATCGAGCGCGGCGCACCGCTACGCTGACAGCTTTAGCTGCTAGCTCTCTAGCGGTTAGCGCAGCCACGCCGGCAAAGAGGCCGGTTCCGACTCCCCCGATGACGATCGCGCGTCTCCAATACGACGGCGGCGGCGATTGGTACGCGAATCCGTCCAGCCTCCCGAATCTTCTGGCGGCGATTCGCCAGCGCACCTCGCTTCAGGTGGACAAGACGGAAGCCCGCATCACCCTGATGGACGACAAGCTGTGGGACTACCCATTCCTCCATGTCACGGGCCACGGCAACATCAAATTCAGTGACGCCGAGATCGCGCGGCTCCGCGATTACCTCGCGCGCGGCGGTTTTTTGCACGTCGATGACAACTATGGGCTTGATGAAAGTTTTCGCCGGGAGATCAAGCGCGTGTTTCCGGACCGGCCGCTCGTCGACGTCCCGCTCAACCACCCGATCTACCACATCGTCTACGATTTCCCGAAGGGCGTTCCGAAGATTCACGAGCACGACGGGCTTCCGGCCCGCGGGTTCGGGATCTTCCTCGGAGACCGCCTCGCGGTGTATTACACCTTTTCGAGCGATCTCGGGAACGGTTGGGAAGATCCCGAGGTCTACCACGATCCTCCGGCGTTGCACGAAGCGGCGCTTCGGATGGGCGTGAATCTGTTCGTATACGCTGTGACAAGCCGGCCCACGCCATGACCGTCATCGAGTTGGTGGACCGCGAGCGAACACGCTTGCGCCGAATGCACGTGATCGCCGGACTGGCGTTGGCCGTCGGCGCTACGCTCCTGCTTCTGGCGGGTGGCACCTCGCTGCTCGGGGCGTCGCGCTGGATGGCGTTGCCACGGCCGCTACCGGTGATGATCTGGCTCGTCGTGGTCGCCGCGAACGTCGCCGTCGTCATGTGGACGTCGAAGCGTCTGGAGCGGAGAGCGACGCGCCTCAACGTCGCGGCAGCGATCGAGCGAGAGCAGGCGATGCGCGCCGGCGCGATTCGCGCGGCGCTGGAAGTCGCTCACACCGGTGCGCTCGGACGGCACGCCGCCGCCGCCGTCAGCGAACGCCTGGCTCCCGCGGGTCCGCGCCTCGCGCCGAAAGAACGTCGGCTCGTGCGCCGAGGGGCCGTGCAGGCCACCGGGGCGGCGACGGTCGCCGCGGCCATGCTCGCCTTTGCCGTTCCGAACTACAACGACGGCTTCCGCGCCATGCTGCAGCCTGTCAGCGCATGGCGCGGCACACTGCTTCCGCGCATCGCCTTCGACAATCTTCCGCCCAACGTCCTTCGGGGCGAAACGCTGCGGCTGCGCGTAGCGGCGCCGCAGCGCGCCACCGTCACGGTCTCGCAGCGCGTTCCCGGCGAGGCGTGGTTGACGCAGACGCTGGTCGTCGACCGACGTACCGGAATCGCCACCACCGAGATCGGACCGCTCCGCGGCGACCTCACCGTGGTCGCGTCGGATGGACGCAGCGAAACGGACACGTCGGTCGTTCGGGTCACCGACCGGCCGTTCGTCGGCGCCGTCTCGATGCGCGCGACCTATCCGTCGTATCTCGGGCGCCCCGCCGAGGGACTTCCCGTCGGTGAGCCGGCGCGCGTACCGCAAGGCACCGTGATCGAGATCGCCGGCCGCGCATCGGCATCGCTGCGCAACGTTCTCCTGGCAAGCGCGCTCGACACGATCCGACTGCAGGCCAACGATCGCACCTTCGCCGGCCGCTTCGAACCTCGGCGAACCGGGCGATACACGTGGCTCGCCGCCGGCGGTAGCGGTCCTATCGCAGACGTTCCCGCGCCGTTGGAGCTCGAGGTCGTCGCCGACTCGTCGCCACACGTGGAGCTCGTTTCGCCGGCGATCGACACCATCGTCGCCGGTGACGATCGCATCACGCTCCACGCGACAGCGACCGATGACCACGGCCTCGCGCGTGTCGAGATCGTGAGCTGGACGCAGGGTACCGGCGGACAACGAGCGCCGGTCTCGCAACGCATCGCCGAGGCCTCGGCGACGGTTTGGGACGGCAGTGCCGTGCTCGATCTCGCACCGCGCAACTTGCAACCCGGCGACGCCCTTCACGTGAAGATCGTGGCGACCGACAACTCGCCCTGGGCGCAGCACGGCGAGAGCCGCGAGTTGCTGCTCAAGATTCCCACCATGGAAGAGCGCCGGGCGATCGCCCGCGCGTCGATGGATTCCGCCGTAAGCCAGGTGCGCTCCACGGCCGCGGCCGAGCGTTCGCTCCAGCAGCGCACCGCCGACGCGGCGCGCGACCGGTCGAATCGCGGCACATCGCAGGATGCGCCTTCGAACGCGAACGCGGCCGGCAACAAGCAGGGGTCGATGAGCTACGACGCCGCCGAGAAGGCCAAGGCGGTGGCGAAGGATCAGCGCGAGCTCACGGATCAGGTGAAGAAGCTCCAGCAAACGGCGGCCGCTCTCGAGCAGCAGCTCAAGCAAGCGGGCGCGCTCGACAGCGCGCTGGCCCGCCAACTTCAAGAGGCGCAAGCGATGTTGCGCGACGCGCTCACGCCCGAGCTCCTCGCGCAGATGCAAAAGCTCGACAACGCGACGCAGCAGCTGTCGCGCGATCAGGCGCAGCAGTCGCTCAAAGACCTGCAGGCGATGCAGGAAAAACTTCGCGAGCAGTTGGAGAAGAGCGCCGAGATGCTGAAGCGCGCCGCGCTCGAGGGCGCGATGCAGACGCTCAAGGACGAAGCGAAGGAGATTGCCCAGAAGGATCGCTCGCTCGCCGATTCGGCGGCGGCAAAGCAGAACGAGGAGCAGAAGGCCGACGCCAAGCAGCTCGCCGACCGCTCACAGCGGTTCGCCGACGAGCTGAAGAAACTTCAGGATCGTCTCGAGAAGGAAAAAGCGGACGCCGGCGCCACCGGGACGCAGGAGGCGAAGAAGCACGCCGACGCGTCGCAAGACGCTATGCGTCAGGCGGCTGGGCAGCAGTCGGACAAAAACAAACAGCAGGCGGGCAAAGAGGGGAACCAGCAACAGCCACAAGCCGGCCAGCCGCAGAGCGGACAGCAGAACCAGTCCGGTTCGCAGCAGAACCAGCCTGGCGGGCAACAGAACAAGCAGGGCGACCAGCAACGCTCCGGTCAGCAGGGGCAACAGGGGAGCACCGAGCAGAACGCCCGCGACGCGGCGCAGCAGATGGATCGCGCGGCCGATGCGATGAAAGACGCGCGCGAGTCACAGGTGAACCAGTGGAAGTCCGAGCTCACCAACGCGCTCGACCAGTCGATCCAGGACATGCTCCAAATGGCGCGCCAGGAGCAGCAACTCGAGCAGAAGGCGCGCTCGGGCGAGTCCAAACCGGACGACTTGCGTGGTGAGCAAAGCGCGGTCAAGCAAGGCCTCGACAACACCGCGCAGAAGCTTCAAAAGGAAGGACAGAAGACGTCGCTCCTCTCTGGTCGCTCGCAGCGATCCGTCGCGGAGGCGCAGCAGAAAGTTTCCGAAGCGATGCAGTCGACGGCTGAGGCGCGGTCCGGCCAACAAGCGGCGAGCTCGCTGGGCGAAGCGGCCGACGCGCTGAATCGCGCTGCGGCCTCGCTTGCACGCGACCGCGAAAAAGCGAACTCCTCATCGTCGGCGACCGGTTTCGCCGAGATGCTGCAGCAGCTTCAGGACATGGCGAAGAAGCAAGGCTCCATCAACGCGCAGGCCCAAGGCCTGCTGCCGGGGATGGGTCAGCAGCAGATGTCGGGACAGATGCAGGCGACGGCTCGCGCGCTCGCGCGTGAGCAGCGCCAGGTCGCGTCCCAGCTCGACGAGTTGGGCGAAAACGTCGGCGGCGATCGCGCCGCCCAGATGGCCAAGGAAGCCAAACAGCTTGCCGAAGCGCTCGAAGGCGGACGGCTCGACGCGTCCACCGTCGCCCGACAGCAGCAGCTCTTCCGTCGGCTCCTCGACGCCGGCCGGTCGCTGCAGAAGGATGAACGCGAAGACACGAACAAACGCGAAGCGACGTCCGCGAAAGGCGGAAACGAATTCAACCCCGCGAATACGAATGCCACCGGCCGCGCCGCGGCGAAGTTCCGTGAGCCGACGTGGGAAGAGCTTCGCGGACTGACCGCGGACGAGCGCCGCGCGATCTTGGAGTATTTCAAGCGCATCAATGCTGGGAATCCGTAGTACGGAACAGAGGACACGAGACACGGGACATTTGATCTTGCGTCTCGCTGTCCTGGCGGGCGCTTTGGTTTCCGTCGGGCCATCGGTCTGTGTGCTTCGGGCGCAGGCGGCGGATACGATGGCGTTCTACAAAGCGCTGGATCTCGAGGCGGCGGGGAAGTATCGCGACGCCGTGCCGCTCTTTCGCTCAGCGCTCAAGACGTCGGCCGGAGTCAACGCGCTCCTCGGTCTCGAGCGCGTGTATGCCGAGCTGGGTTGGTCGGACTCGCTGGTCGCGCCGCTCGATACGCTGATCGCGGCGAATCCCCACGAAGAGACGTATCGAACGGTTCAACTCCGCACATTGCAGTCGGTCGGACGCGACGCCGATCTCCGACGGGCGTTCGACAAGTGGGTGCA
>DATMHK010000231.1:0-3445 GCA_035554995.1 Gemmatimonadaceae bacterium | reverse complement strand
CCTGTACGTCCGCTGGATGGGCGCCGACCAGAGCATCGTCGACTATTCGAGAATTCAAATAGACCGGAGCCGCGAGCTCGAGTCGTGGACGAGCGTGTTGTGGCCGTACGCCGAGCAAGGCCGCGAGGTGTTCGGGTACGTCAACAATCACTTCGCCGGCCATTCACCCGAGTCCGCGCGCGAGCTACAACGGCTGCTTGGGCAACAGGTTGTCGAGCCCGAGAATCTTGGGGAGCAGATAAGTCTGTTCTAGGGCCACGGGTTGGTGAAGTCGCGGTGGGCCGATTGAGATCGCGACCACGCACCATCTTTGATCGTGGATGATTGGTACAATTTGGATACGGGACAAACGACAGGACTAAACGGACGACCTGCAGGAGAAACTGCCAATGAAGGGGGCGTGGCGAGAAGGCCTTTCCTCCTGAATCCCATTCAACAGCAGTTTTTTCCTGTAGCTCCCCCGTTCAATCCCGTTGCAGTGTCCCGTATCCAAAGCAGTTTCGCTGTTTCATCGCTTGAAAGCACGCCTATCATGGTCGCGATCCAAAACTGACGGCATAAATTCCAATCATGGCCATAGCCGTCCATCCGGGAGCCACAGTCGGAACGGCCGAACGGAGCGTAGAGGGTACGTCGACGCTCTGGCACGCGTACACCGTTCTCCTCGGCGCTACGTGTGTGATGGTGGGTGTGTACTGGGACATCTCGTGGCATATGTCGATCGGCCGCGACACGTTCTGGACGCCGGCGCATCTGTTCATTCAGGCCGGCGGTCTGATCGCCGGGCTGAGCTCGGGCTACGTCGCGTTGCACACGACCTTCCGTGGCACCGAGGCAGAGCGCGCCGCGACGGTGAGCTTCTGGGGGTTCCGCGCGCCGCTGGGTGCGTGGATCTGCATCTGGGGGTGCGGCGCGATGCTCACGTCGGCGCCATTCGACAACTGGTGGCACAACGCCTACGGCCTCGACGTGAGGATCATCAGTCCGCCGCATGCCGTGCTCGCGCTGGGCATCTTCGCGATCTGCGTCGGTGCGATGCTCCTCACGCTGGCGCAGCAGAACCGAGCTGACGACGCGATGCGACGACGGCTGGCGTGGGTGCTCGCCGGCGCCGGCGGTCTGTTCATCATGAACTTCGCGCTCTTCCTTACGGAATACAGCGAACGGCGCATGATGCACAGCGCCTTCTTCTACCAAGTCGTCGCCGTGGTCTTTCCTTTCGCGCTGACAGCGATGTCGCGGGCGATCAAGCTGCGGTGGCCGGCGACCGCGGCCACAGCCGCCTACACGGCGATCATGCTGCTGCTGATGTGGATCATTCAGCTCTTTCCGGCGACGCCCAAGCTCGGACCGATCTACCAGCACATCACCCATATGGTGACGTTGTCGTTCCCCCTGTTGTTGCTCGTCCCGGCGATCTGCATCGACATCGTGCTCCGCCGATTTGGCGACCGGTGGAAGACATACCAACTGGCGCCGCTCGTCGGGATCGTGTTCGTGCTCGCGTTTCTCGTCGTGCAATGGCCGTTCGCTACGTTCCTCGTCACCAATCCGCTGGCGCGCGGCTGGTTCTTCAACGCGGACAATTTCGTCTACTGGATGAGTCCCACGTACGAGGCGATGACCTATCGCTTCGATCCGCCGCGCATTGGTGCGCCGCCGTTTGCAGTGGACATGTTGGTCGCGATCGCGATTGCCAGCGTTTCCGCCGCCGCGGGACTGGTACGCGGTCGGTGGATGACGCGCGTTCAGCGATGAGGCGCCTCGGCGCTCTGCTGCTCGCCGTCGCGTTGACCGTAGTCGAGACAGCGCACGTCGGCAGCCCGAATGTCTTGTTCGACGGCTCCGCCGGCGCCTACCCCGTCCGCGTCATCGTGCGTCCGCCGTTGGTCGTTCCCGGGCTCGCCGAGGTGATCGTTCGGACGACGGCCGCCGACGTTCAGAGAATCGTGATTCAGCCGGTTTTTTGGCGGACGGGCGTGGCTGGTGCGCCGCGGGGCGACGATATGTCACCTGTTGCAGGACAGTCGGGCACGTTCACCGGTCAGCTGTGGCTGATGGCTCGCGGCTCGTACAGCGTGTATGTCGACGTGCACGGCGCGCGCGGCGACGGACGCGTCATCGTTCCGGTCAACTCCGTCGCGACCGGCCGGCTCGGACTGTCGCCCGGATTGACGACGGTGCTCGTCGCGCTCGGCCTCGTTCTGTTCGCGGGGTTGGTCACGATCGTGCGCGCCGCCGTCGGCGAGAGCCTGGTTGCGCCAGGCGCGGCGTTCGAGCCGGCGCCGCGTCGCCGCGCGAATGTGGTCGCGATCGTCGCCGTTCCCGCGCTCGCCCTCATTCTGTTCGGCGGGGCGAAATGGTGGAGTGCCGTCGACGCGGAGTATCGGCAATCGATGTTCCGCGCGCCGGCCGTCGATCCCTTCGTCGGCGCGAATGGGCAGACGCTTCGACTCGTCGTGCGTGACACCAGCCCGTATCGCGCTATTCTCAGCGCGGTGGCGCCCGACCACGGGAAGATGATGCACCTGTTCCTCGTCCGCTGGCCGTCGATGGACGCGTTCGCGCACCTCCATCCCGCGCAGACGGACTCGCTCGTTTTCGTCACGACCGCGCCCGATCTTCCGGCCGGCGATTATCGCCTCTTCGGCGACATCGTGCTCGAGAACGGAACGAGCCTGACGGTCTCGAACACGGTGGCGTTGGCCGAAGCCGCGCATTCCACGCCGTCGGACAGCGACGACGCGTGGACGTCGAACGTGGTCGCCGTTCCCGCGCGCAATAACGCTGTCGCGCCGATGGGGGGGGGCCACGGTTATCGGTTGGCGTGGGCAGGAGGCGACAGCGCGCTGCCCGCGCACTCACCGCTCGATCTGCGGTTCATCGTCGTCGATTCCGCCGGGAATCCGGCGCACCTCGAGCCGTATCTCGGAATGGCGGCGCACGCCGTCGTTCTCCGTGACGACGGATCCGTCTTCATTCATCTGCACCCGATGGGCACCGTCGCCGCGACGGCCCAGCAGGTCTTCAAGGCCCGTGACCGCGGAGACACCACCGCGCGCGGACGGTTGCGGCCGGAGGCGTTCGCCGATTCGTCGATGATGCCGATGTCGTTTACAGGCGCGCTGTCGTTTCCGTACGAGTTTCCGAGAGCCGGCCGCTATCGCATTTGGGTCCAGGCAAAGCCTGGACGCGAGATTCTCACCGGCGCGTTCGACGTCGAGGTGCGGTGACTCCGACTCGGCTTCGCCTCTTCGTGTTGTTCGCCGTGGTGAGCGCGGCGGTGTTCGTGCGTTTGGGAATTTGGCAATTGCATCGCCTCGGTGAGCGCCGTGCGCGGAACACAGTTATCTCCGATCGCCTGCGCGAGGCCGAACGCGATGCGGGGAGTCTGGCGTTCACCGATACGACCGGAATCCGCTTTCGACGCGTGCGGGTCACCGGC
>DATMHK010000230.1:0-7843 GCA_035554995.1 Gemmatimonadaceae bacterium | reverse complement strand
ATCTCATTCCGCCGGGCTATGCCCACATGGACGCGATCGCCTTCGAGTGGTCCGACCCGTTTCGCCACCGGCGCATCACCGAGGTGCTGAGTTCGGGAAAGAAACTGAGCGTCGCCGACATGACCCGGCTCCAGACCGATTATCTGTCTATCCCGGCGCGCGAGCTCGTGCCCTTGCTGTCGAAGCTTTCGTCGAACCAGCCCACGACAGAACGCGCCCGGCGCGCCCTCCTCGCCTGGGATTTCGTGCTCGATACGGCGTCGATAGCCGGGGGCATCTATGAAGCGTGGTACCGTCGGCTGTACGAGCATGTCTTTCGTATGGAGGTGCCGGCAGCCGCTCAACCGTTCATCCTGTATCTGTCGACCAAGCGAATGATCGATTGGCTCCGCGCTCCGGCCGCGGAGTTCGGCGCGAATCCTACCGCGGCGCGTGATGCGCTACTGCTCACGAGTCTGACGGAAGCGGTCGGCGACCTCACGTCGTCCTTTGGCTCGAACATGGCCGCGTGGCGGTGGGGACAAGCCGGCTATCACCACATCGCAATCACGCATCCGCTGTCGGCGGCCGTCGACGCCGCGACGCGCGCGAAGCTCGACGTCGGTCCCGCGCCGCGCGGCGGTGACACATTCACCGTTGGCGAGTCGGACAGTAACGATCGCCAAACGACCGGCGCCTCGTTCCGCATCGCTCTCGATTTGTCGGACTGGGAGCTGGCGCGTGGAACGAACAACCCGGGCCAATCCGGCGACCCGGCGAGTCCGCACTATCGAGACCTGTTCGCGCTCTGGGCGAAGGACCAGTACTTCGCCGTTCCGTACGCGAGATCGAACGTCGAACGACAGGCCGAAGCGGGCCAGGTTCTCAAACCTCCGAAATGAAGCTCTCCCCCCCCACATGGCTCTGACACGTCGACAATTCCTCGAACGGTCCGCTGAGCTGACGGCGGCGCTCGCCGCCGCGGGTGCCTGCGGGCCAATGATGTCGCGAGCGGGCACCGGCACGCTGTTCCGCTCGAGCGGCGAGGATTTCACGCTCGGCACTGAGGTGATCAGCGCGACATGGAGCGCCGGCGGTGGGGCGAGTGGTCTCCGCCTTCGTCGGGTTGTCGCGGGCACGAGCGCGCTCCAGTCGGGCGCCGATACGTTCGCCCTCTCGTTGAACGACGGAAGCGTATTGGCGTCTTCCGGGATGCGCGTCGTCGGGACGCCGTCGCACGAAGCGCTCGCCGCGAAGCCCGGTGCATCACGTCTCGCCGAGCGGATTCCGGGGAGACAGGTCACGGTAGTGCTCGAGGATCCGGCGCGCCGAGTTCGAGCGACCTGGCGCGCGATCGTGCGAGAGGGCGGCACCTACGTGCGACAGGAAGTCGTGCTCGAGGCGTTACAGGGGCCGCTGCCCGTCCGTGAGATCGCGCTCGTCGACGTGCGCTATCCGGAAAGCGCCGTCAGTGGATTGGTGAAGGGAAGTCCGATCGTCGCCGGGCAGTGGTTTGCCGGTGTCGAGCATCCATTGTCGACGAGCAACGCGGATCGAGGTTGGGCCGGAGCCGTACTGCCACGAGAGCTGCCGCTCCGTCCGGGCGCCCCATTCGCGGTGTCGTCCGTCATCGGCATCACGCGCCCGGGGCAACTTCGTCGCGATTTCCTCGCGTACGTCGAGCGGGAACGTGCGCACCCGTACCGAACATTCCTGCACTACAACTCTTGGTACGACATCGGCTACTTCTCGAAGTACAGCGAGCCCGAGGCGCTGGCGGTGATCGACGCGTTCGGAACGGAGCTGACGAAAAAGCGCGGCGTCGTCCTCGACTCGTTTCTCTTCGACGACGGCTGGGACGACCCCAAGACCCTATGGGGCTTTCACAACGGCTTTCCGAACGGATTCACGCCGCTTCGCCAAGCCGCCGCGCGCTACGGCTCGGCGCCCGGCGTCTGGCTCTCGCCGTGGGGCGGCTACGGCAAACCAAAGGAGGACAGGCTGGCCAACGGCCGCGAGCAGGGGTTCGAGACCAATCGCGGCGGCTTCGCGCTCTCCGGTCCGAAATATTATCAGCGGTTCCACGAGACCTGCCTCGCGATGGTTCGGCGCTACGGCGTCAATCAGTTCAAGATCGACGGCACCGGCAACGTGGCGAATGCGATTCCCGGCAGCGAATTCGACAGCGACTTCGACGCCGCGATCACGCTCATCGGCGATCTTCGGCGGGAGAAGCCCGATCTCTACGTCAATCTGACGACAGGTACGTTCCCGTCGCCCTTCTGGCTTCGCTACGCCGATTCGATCTGGCGGGGCGGGGAGGACCACAGTTTCGCGGGCGTCGGCACGGACCGGCAGCAATGGATCACCTATCGTGATGGCGACACCTTCCGCGGCGTCGTGAGTCGGGGGCCGCTGTTCCCGCTCAACGCGCTGATGCTGCACGGCCTGATCTACGCGAAGCAGGCCAAGCGTCTCGATACGGATCCCGGGCACGATTTCACGAGCGAGATTCGCGCCTACTTCGGCACCGGAACGCAGCTCCAGGAGATGTACGTCACGCCGTCGCTGCTCACGCAGCAGAATTGGGATGTGCTGGCCGAAGCCGCGAAATGGTCGCGCCAGAATGCCGACGTATTGAGCGATACGCATTGGCTGGGCGGCGACCCGCGCCAACTCCAGGTGTACGGTCACGCCGCCTGGTCGCCGCGTCGCGGGATCCTGTCGCTGCGGAATCCGAGCGACAAGCCGCAGTCGATCGCGATCGACGTCGCCCGGGCGTTCGAGTTGCCGGCCGGCGCGCCGGAGTCGTACGCCGCGCGCAGCCCGTGGCGCGAAGACGCCGGGCGTCCGGCGATCACGCTCACCGCCGGCCGCGAGCACCGCTTCGATCTTCCGCCCTTCGCGGTCGTCACCCTCAACGTCGATCGAGCATGACTCCCGAAGTAGGGTCAGACCCTATTTCAAAGTTTTGAATTGGGGTCAGACCCCAATTCCAGTCCTTGAAATAGGGTCAGACCCCAATTCGAGGATGCAGTCGTATTATCCGGGCTGCAATCGTTAAATGCGGGTCTTTGCCGCCGCCGCGCTACGATGGGCCGAAACCAAACCGGCGGACGAATGGCTCGGTTACCCCGATATGGCCTTCCCGGCCAACCGCAACATGTCATCCAGCGCGGTAATAACCGCGGGGCGATCTTTGCTCGGCCCGCGGACTACCGCCATTTTCTCGAGTATCTCGAGGTAGCCTGCGCAGAGCATGAATGCGCTGTGCATGCCTACGTTTTGATGACCAATCACGTTCACTTGCTAATTACGCCCACGAGAGCGGGGGCGATCGGGCGCGTCATGCAGTCCGTCGGCCGGCTCTACGTACCCTATTTCAATTGGTCGCAGGGCCGCGTCGGCGGCCTCTTCCAAGGACGATTTCGCGCCACACCAATCGACACCGAGCAGTACCTGCTGACGTGTTACCAGTACATCGAGCGGAATCCTGTGCGCGCCGGGATTGTTCGTCGTCCTGCGGATTATCGTTGGTCGAGCTATCATGCAAATGCCCTCGGCCAGACCGATTCGCTTGTTACGCCTCACGAGCGATACCTGGCACTCGGGACAGGCGCGTCGACGCGACGACAGGCGTACCGGTCGATTTACGGTCACGAGCTCGACGAGTCGACGGTTGTCGAGATCCGCACGGCAGCTTGGACGGGTTGGGCGCTCGGCAGCGATCGGTTTCGGGAGGAAGTCGCACGACTCTCTCGCCGGCGCGCGATTCCACTCCTTCGCGGTCAACGGTCGTCGGTTCATTAGTCGAATTGCCGTCGGACCCGAGTTTCAGTTTTCGAAATAGGGTCAGACCCCAATTCCAATCTTTGAAATAGGGTCAGACCCCGATGCAAGGAATCGAATGCGGCTGAATGGTTTCGATTGGTTCGTTGTCGCGGCCGGCTTACTTGTCTGCTTCATGCCGGCGGTGTTTTACATGCGCCGCGCGCGCTCGAGTACCACTGAGTACTTCACGTCGGGTCGATCGGCCCCTTGGTGGCTCGTCGGGACATCGATGGTCGCGACGACGTTCAGCACGGACACGCCGAATCTCGTGACCGACTTCGTGCGCACGCGCGGCGTGTCGTACAACTGGGTGTGGTGGGCGTTCCTGCTGACGGGAATGGCGACGGTCTTCTTCTACGCGCGGCTCTGGCGACGCTCGCGTGTTCTGACGGACCTCGAGTACTACGAGCTTCGGTATTCCGGCCGATCGGCCGCCGTGGTGCGCGGCTTCCGCGCGATCTATCTGGGGCTCTTCTTCAATGTGATGATCATGTCCGCGGTCACCCTGGCCGCGATCAAGATCGCGAATGTGTTGCTGGGGTGGGGCCGGTTGGAGACGATCCTGGTTGCCGGTACGACGTGCGTGGTGGTCGCGGCTTTCACGGGATTGTGGGGCGTCCTCGTCACCGACATGACGCAATTCGTCGTGAAGATGACGGGCGTCATCATCGCGGCGATCGTGTCGCTGCATCACCCGGCGGTCGGCGGATTGCACGGGCTGGTGACGCGCATCCCGCCGCGCACGCTGTCGCTCCTCCCCGATTTCGGCGATCCCAGTCTCGTGGTGGCGGTGCTGATCGTGCCGCTCACCGTGCAATGGTGGTCAGTCTGGTATCCCGGCGCGGAGCCGGGCGGTGGGAGCTACATCGCGCAGCGGATTCTCGCCTCCAAGAACGAGCGACATGCGCTCGGAGCGACGCTTTGGTTCAACGTTGCTCATTACGCGTTGCGTCCATGGCCATGGATCATCGTCGCGCTCTGCTCGATGTTGGTCTTCCCGACGCTCGATGACATTCGGCGCGCGTTGCCACACGTCGATCCCGCGCTGATCGGCAACGACCTCGCGTATCCCGCGATGCTGACGCTGCTCCCGCACGGGGCACTCGGCCTGATGATCGCGGCAATGTTCGCGGCCTACGCGTCGACGATCGAGACGCATCTCAACTGGGGCACTTCGTACGTCGTGCTGGATTTCTATCGGCGCTTCGCGGCCCCGAATCGGAGCGAGTCGCACTATCTGTGGGTGTCGCGCGGCGTGACGGTCGGGCTCATGGTCGCGTGCGGCGTGTTCACGCTCGCTCTCTCCACGGCGAGCGAGGCGTTTCAACTCCTGCTGTCGGTCGGCGCAGGCACTGGACTGATCTACTTGCTGCGCTGGTTCTGGTGGCGAATCAATGCGTGGAGCGAGATCGCGGCGATGATCTCGTCGTTCGTCATTGCCCTTGGGCTGTTTGTCGCTCGGAAGAGCGGTGTGCCGATCTCGGAGACCGCCGCATTGATTGGAAGCGTCGTGGCAACGACGATCGTGTGGGTCACCGTCACGTTCCTCACTCCGCCGACCGACGACGCGACGCTGCGCCGCTTCTACGAGCAGACGCGCCCGATGGGTCCCGGGTGGACGAGAGTGCGCCGCGCCGCGAATCTCCCACCGTCGCCCGATAGCTTCGCGAACGCGATTCTGGGGTGGACCGCCGGCGTGATGTTCGTGTACTCCGGTCTGTTCGGAACTGGCAGCCTCCTCTACGGCAGGTCGATGCAGGCAGTGGTGTGCGCCCTGCTCTTCGTCGCGAGCGGCGCTGGACTCGTTTGGCTCTTGCGGCGCCCGGAACCCGAACCAAAGCCCGAGGGCGAACGGTGGTCGCTTGACGCGATGCCTGTACATACAGTAGAGTACTGATGTATTTACAGGAGACACAAAATGGCGAAGAAAGCCAACGACGCGGCCAGAAAACAAACCCGGGTCGAGGAGTCGAAGATCGCCATGAGCTACCGGCTGTCTCCGGCCAAGATCGCCCGCGCTCAGCGCATCCTTGGTACGGCGACCGCGACGGCGACGATCGAAGAAGCACTGGACCTCGTCGTCTTCCGTCGTGAGCTGACGGAGGGGCTGGATCAAGCGCACGGTTTGAAGATCGTTGCGGCGTTCCCCGATGCCGCGCCGGCCCTTCGCTCCAAGCGCCGCCGGTAGCCACCGATGCCCGCCGGTCGGCGCTATGTCGTCGATACGAACCTGTATATCGACGCGTTACGCACCGAACGGGACAGGCTCGCGCTCGGCGCGTTTCTGACGGCGTACGCGCCTTTCGTCCACCTGAGCGCGGTGGTCGTCCAGGAGTTGCGCGCGGGTGTGCGCGGGCGCGCCGCCGCGCGCCTCGAAGCGGCGATCGTCGCTCCCTTCGAGCGCCGCGACCGGTTGGTCACGCCTAGCTACGCCGCGTGGAAGGAGACTGGCCGGGTCCTCTCAGAGCTCGTGGCGCCGGCGATGTGGGCGGCGGTAACGCGGAGCTTCGTCAACGATGTGCTGCTGGCGATGTCTTGCCGCGAGGCGGGCGTCGTGCTGGTCACGCGAAACGTCGTCGACTGCGCGCGCATCGCGACGGTTCGCCCGTTCGATTTCGTCGCGCCTTGGCCGGTCCTCGGGAAGCCGTGAAGTGCTTCGCTCCATTGCGGGGAGGGGCGTCTCTGAGCTTCCATTCTTCATGCCGGCAAACAGCAAATCGCGCAACTGATGAAGCACAGGTCTGACGGGCGGAACTGATTCCTTGCTCTCCGTTCTTCTTGCCGCGGGCAGAGGCACGCGTCTTCAAACGTCGTCGGAGACCTCGCTCAGCCCCGCGCAGCTGTCCGCCGCTGCTTCCGGTTTCAAGGCCGCTTTTCCGCTGAACGACCGTCCGTTCCTCGATTACATCCTGTCATCGCTCGCCGACGCCGGGTTCGACGAAGCGTGCATCATCGTGCGACCCGATGACTCCGTGCTGCGAGCTCGGTATTCGAGTCCGACGCCGTCGAGGATTCGCCTTCGCTTCGTCGTTCAGAAGCAGCCGCTCGGAACCGCTCACGCGCTGCTCACCGCCGAACCTGTCATCGGCGAACAGCCGTTCATCGTGCTCAACGCCGACAACTACTATCCCGTGTCCGGCCTCACGCTGCTCCGCGAAGCGAACGAGCCGTCGACGCTGGCTTTTTCCCGCGCGGGACTTCTCGAAAACGGGCAGCTCGAGCCCGAGCGGCTCGCGCGCTACGCGATGCTCGAGCGCGACGCGGCCGGCTATCTCACCGACGTCATCGAGAAGCCGGACGATCCACGCCTCGTCGCCCGTGATAACGCGGCGATCAGCATGAATGTCTGGCGCTTCGACGAACGCATCTTCGACGCGTGTCGTGGTCTGACGCCGAGCCCGCGCGGAGAGCTCGAGCTGCCCAATGCCGTGCGACGCGGAATTCGCGAGATGGGCCTGCGCATCCGCGCGATCCCGATCGACGCGCCGGTACTCGATCTCTCGCATCGCGCCGATGTGCCGTTCGTGACCGAGCAGTTGTCCGGGGTCGACGTCCGTCTATGACGGATGTGTCGACGCGACTTCGCGAGGCCGGCATGAGCGCTGCCGAAGCGATTCGCAAACGCGAGATGTTCGAGGAGGTCGACCGCGCATTGGCGTCCCTCGGTGTTCAGCCGGATGCGGCGGTTCGCTATTGGGTGCCGGGGCGCATCGAGGTCCTGGGAAAGCACACCGATTATGCCGGTGGCAGAAGCCTGTTGTGCGCGATCGAACGCGGCTTCTGCTTCGCGGCGATACCGCGCCCCGACGACATCCTCCGCATGCACGACGCGCTCATCGGCGAAACGGTGGAGATTCGATTGCACGCCGAGACCCGCGTTCGGCCTGGCCACTGGAGCGCGTACCCGACCACGGTCGCACAACGCCTCGCCGCGAACTTCTCGGCCGACGGACCCGTCGCCGGCGGCGACGTCGCGTTCATCAGCGATTTGCCGATCGCCGCGGGGATCAGCAGCTCGAGCGCGCTCGTCGTC